>NZ_JAVRBQ020000148.1:0-229851 GCF_034531215.2 Nostoc sp. ChiSLP03a | reverse complement strand
CTGAAGACACTGTTTGTAGGCGTTTTTTCAGTTCCTCTTCGCTCTCGGCGATCGCAATTTTAAATGGGCGGCTCATGGTTCTGTTAACTTACCTAGTTTGCTTCTCCCCATTATATGCAGATTCATTTTTAATTGGTATTAGTTGAGCAGAGTATGGAGGAATTGCGATTAAAAACAGAAGCTCACAATAGTGCTTGGCGGCTCGGTGATTCGAGTTGGGATATCGATCAAGGCACTGGTACGGTTGTGTTCACCCGTCCAGATGGGATCGCGGCGAGATGTTCGGTGCAGATTATCGGCACTTACAACATAACAGACAGCAGTTGGTTGTGGGGTTGGAACCATCCATCTGTTGTCTCTGAATTACAGTCGCACGCACGTCTTCTCCGAAACTATGGAGAGGAGCATGGTATTGAATCTCTCACTACCCAGAAGCTCAGTTGTACAGAAAATCAAGCTTGGGAGTTTACAGCACTTGCTTGTAAGCTTTGTGAAGCAGAGGGTGCATATCGATGTCCAACAGGTTCAACTCTCGTTTTCATAACGTTTGATCGGGTGACATTAAGTCGGTTGTCAACCAAGCCAAGCATTACTCAATCAATCGCCCAAAGAGTCAATTCTCATGAGGCAGCAGTTGCAGCATACCAAGCTGGAGAGTTAGAGAAGCTATATCTTTTCCCGATTGAGTTAGGTGGGGTTGATGATGACGTTAACGTTGTTTACGTCCCATCGCCAGCAGTGGAAGAAAAAAGGGCTTTTGATGCAGAGGTAGGCAGACTGGCAGAACAAGGTAAGATTGGTCACTATGAGGCTTCTCCCGAATATGATGACGAGAGTTTTATTCCATCTAGAATAGTTGTTAAAGCATCTGGTGAAGAATCAATTCAAAAAACCATTGAAATAATCAGAATGAACGACGAATAAATCAGGCTTTAAAACAGTGGTTTGAATGCCAGCACCCACTGTCAAAATTTTATTAAACACTTAAACGTGCAGTAGTTTAACTCAACTGTGCCACAAGTTGATTTTCCAAAAGCGTGTCATTAGTTAACAAGTCTTCAACAGTGATTCGCAAAAAGCGTTGTTCATCAACTTGAAAGAGAATTTTGATGCGATCGCTTCCAGGATATCCGGCTGGTGTGAGTTGGGCAATTGTTTTCGCACCTTCTCGATCGTTGAGGGGTTTGACGCTGGTTTCATTACTGTCTAGACGGCGAGTAATCAAGCGATCGCCATCAAAATAAACTTCAGTACTACCCGTATCTGCTCCTAATTCTCCCATAATTAATTCAATGCTGGGCTGATTTTCTACAGAAGCGCCTAAGACTAATTCCACTGGCTGAGTCATTGGATATGCTTGTCCAGCTTTAATTAAAGAATGCCATTTGTGACGCTGGTTGCGGCGATCCCAGTAGCGGATACCATAACTATGGTAGAGAAAGTCTTTGATTTGCACACCTTGAGCTAACTGTAATGCACCTTGAGCGATCGCTTCAAAGGGACGTTCGCAACGGATTTTTTCTGGCTCAAAATACTGTTTGATCCATGTCTGCACTGCGGGTAATTGCACTGTCCCACCAACTAACAAAACTGCACTAATATCTGGAAGTTCTATTCCTTGCCGTCTTGCTTGCTGCAACAGTGTGGTCATCGACTCATCGAGTAACTCAAAAAATGCGTGTTCTTTGAGGATATCGTCAAAAGTATCGCGGTTTAGTTCCAGTTCATAGCTTTCAAATGTTTCATCGTCAAAATAAACTTCACTAGCTTGGTTTTGAGTTGATAGCTGAATTTTTACCCGTTCAGCCAATCGTGTTGTCAAGGGACTTACCGCCAATTCTTGAGTTTTAGCAAAGTAATCTACCAACCAATTATCAATATCAGTACCGCCTAGATTTTGCCCTGCTTTCGCCAGTACACGGGCAGTTTTGACTTTTTGTTTGGAATCTTCAGCCAAGGACTTATTACCCCATTTCAGGAGAAATCCCAAGGGCTTTGTGCTTGCCTGCACGCTTTGATCCAACCGAACAAGGGATAAATCCAAAGTACCACCGCCGAAGTCAATCACCAAAAGATTTTCTCGATCTGCCAAGCCATAACCCAAGGCGGCGGCTGTGGGTTCATCCAGCATTCGTACTTGTTCGACAGGGAGGCTTTGACATACTGTCCCCAACCAATGACGATAGGCTTCAAAACTGTCTACAGGTACGGTTAACACCAGAGAATCTAACCCACCTTCCAGGGGTGCTAGTTCTTCAATTACTTGAGTCAGGAACCATTGCCCTACTTGTTCAAAGGTGACAATTTGCCCATCTAGTTCGGGTAAGAAACCTTGAATATCTGCACCAATACCGCGTTTGAAGCTGCGGAAAAATCGCGTTTCGCCTTTGAGGTCAAAACCGCGATCGCGTACTTGTTGCCCGACTAAGACTTTATTTTCGGCTGCGTCTTCAACATAAACCAAGCTGGGAATCAGTGGCGGATTGAGACTTTGTTTAATTGACAAGCCTGGTAGAGTCAGGGTTTCTGGCTGCTGGGTTACAGGGTTCCAACGAGCAATGACTGTGTTGCTAGTACCAAAATCGATTGCGATCGCCATATTTTATATTTATTCTCTCGCACGAAGATGCTAAAGCTGCTTTATTTGTGATTATTCTCTATAAGCTACCCAGAAAGCAAATGCCCCTAGACGCAATTCTTCTACAGAATAGGCTACTAACTAATATTTCCGTTATGTTGCAGCTAATTTTTATCTGTTCTCTAATATCAAAACTAGTTTAGTCTGGCTTGCTTTGAAATCCGTCTAGTTATTTCAATTTCTTGCTTGATTTGATTTGCTTCATCTTGACATTCCTCTGCTAGTTCTTCAAGATTATTGGCTATTGATAATACCTCTTGCACCAACTGTTTTGTCTGTGCTGATTTTTGCTCATATTTTTGAGAGACTTCTGTAATTTCAGAAAAAATATCTTTGTATTCTTCCGGCGGATTTTCCAACCACTTCTCAAACTCGTCTTGTGGTTTTTGAAGAATAGCAAGAGTTTTTTCCCAGGAAGTTTTAAGACGCATATCTAACGTCTTAATCTCCTGATTTTTTGCCTTAAGTTGTTTGGTATTGTTTACTCCAGCTAACTCGTAGACTTTAGTTTTTAGCTCTTGAAGTTTCATGATTACTATCGAACATCCCAAATTTAGAGCATTTTATCAATTCAGTTATTTTAATTCTCGATTAAGTCTTTCATTCTCTTCACGAAGACGCTGACTCTCTTGAACTAATGTAGCAATTTGCTGTTTTTGCTGTTCAACTAAAACTCTTGCTTCATCTCTTTGCTGCTTATACCGTTTGGCATGGGCAACTCTTCCACCTAAACTCTTATTATTTTGAGCTAATTCCTGTCTTCGCTTCTCAACTTCATTGTATTTCTTTTTAAGCTGCTCCAGTTCTTTAACCAATTCCACCTGAGCTTTACTATTCTCGGCTTCAGATCGGAAGGCTTCATTTTCCGCTTTTAACGAGGCAATTCGTGCTTCTAATCTTTTAATTTCTTTGTCTTTACCAAATAGTTTCTCTTGTAATACTTTGATCAAACCCAGAAGCTTGGATTTTTGTTGTTCTTGTTCATTACAAGCTGCTTCAAGCTCATTAGCGCGATCGCGAAGACGACCAGCCCGATTCTGTAGAACTTGAGCTGTACATTCGTACTTAATAATAGCAATAACTCTGCTACGCTCTGGTTCATCCAGTTGTTGAACTTCAGGGCTACGCCAAAGATCATCATAGTTGGTACAATCATGGCGTAGATCCTGGGTTTTGACGTGTCCAGGAGATGCAATCAACTCAGAGTTTTTCAGCCGAACTCGGTCATGCCAGTAGTCAAACAATGCCCTGCTGTCTTCCATTAGTTTGCGATCGCTTGTAAAATAGCTATTTACCTTTAAACATAGAGTAACTGAAAGCTCAATAGGAGCCGTATTTACTCTGAACTGCTGTAAAATATCTTCACTTTGTTGAGTAATCTGCTATCTTCGCCATGATTTAGACGGGATTTGATAAAGCCTTACCCTGCAATTGAACTAGGAATTCTATTTTTGGGGAACGAGCTTAGGCAATACCTGCTCAAGGATTCGTTTTTGACCATTAGGAGTAAGAGCAACTTCATCCTCTGCAACAGGTCGAATATCCTTACTTTTGATTAGCCTAGATATAGCAACATTAACGTTTTGAGGGTTCTGGCTGACAGCATGTTCACGTAGTTCAGCCCGACTCAAGCGATTATTGGCGGCATGATACAGTAGCAACAGAACCTCATCCGTTGCATAAATATCCCTTGCCAGAACTAGAGGTTTTCCGTCCAATTCGTGAATTACTGAATGTTCTAGTTGAACAATTTGGGCAATGGTTTCTGCAACAATCTTTCGATCTCGATTCCAAACTAGGCGGAGAAATTCTGCAAAAATCCATTTGCTTGCATGAAGCACCAGCATTGAATCCATATAGTTTGCAGTGTACTCGGTTGATATGTGAACAGCACCGCGATCGGAGCGAAATCCATATACAACCTCAATCACTTTAGCCAAATGATAACGATCCTTCGAGCCAAGTTGATGAGGAATATTTTTGTTTAATAAATCCTCACGAATCTTACCAGGCAATTTTCGATGATCGATCTTTCCGGTATCCATTTGAAGCAAACAACGCGAAACCGCTTCACAAAACCGTCCACCGTCTAGTTCTGTTGGTTGCCAGTCGCCAGCTAGAAATCGTTGCTGCATTTCGACGTAGCATTCAACCACTGCATGAGCAAAGTGAGAGTCAATAATTGTCGAAAGTTCCTGAATTAGTTGCTCAGATGTCCTTCTCATGGTTACACCTCACCAGAATTTTCAGAAGATTCATCGGTGAATGTGTTACCTTGTCTGGAGCTTGTCAATCTCTCAACCTCAGACAAGCCTGGAGGTAGTAATTGGAAGCCACTTTGCACTTTAATCAAACTTCCTTGTCCTGAAGCTGCTTGTAAAGTGCGTTCTAAATGACGCTCATCTATCTTGATGCCAAATCCCAAATACAGAAATTGCTTTAGCTTGTAGCTTGAAACCACTATCTCAGGATTGCTTGTTGCCCTACCAATTGCCCACAGGCCAAACAATCCCTTCTGAATGACTGTGCAATCTTTAATGGCTGCATGAAAATCAATATTAGAGGCGAGTGGTTTCCAGTTGGCTACCCAAGACTCCACTTCTTTGGAAAATCCATTATTCTTGCGCTTGCTATTTTTTGTAGAATTTTCTGAATCCTCCTCGCTTTTGGCACTAGACTTCGAGCCTCGTGAACCTGAACCTGTAGTTAAATTCCACTTGTCTTCTATTGAGCGATCAAGCACCTGTGCAAGAACTTTTCGCGCTTGTTCTTGTCCCGACAGTCGCAGCCCAACCATATCTCTCTCAACAATCAAGTCAGCACTCTTGCCAATCCATGTAGCGGTATTGTTGTCATACAATCTGACGCTTTTGAGAGTTTCATTCAATTCAGTGCGGGGAACTTCCTCCCGCCCATCGACATCCAATGAGTACAAGAGAACTAGATAGGTTAGCCTGCGCGCAGCATCTAACCTGTTTGTAGCTTTGAGCCGCGTTTCCATTAGCTGTAATTGTTCACCGTTGTGTCGGAAAATCTGTTTTAATTTGTCAGCATCAATTCCATTAGCAGCAGAAAGTTGAGCAACTGTATCAATTGTAGATTTATTGTTCTCATCGCTAGATTCGTCGTTGAATAAGGAAAGTTGTTGAGTTTCGGCATTACTTAAATCACGAATCACAGGACGACCATTAGATGGTTTTCCTGGTGTCATTTGTCCACCAACGATCGCCGCGATTGCAGCACCACCCCAGCTAATACCTACTTCGTTGCTCAGAGATGCTTGAATCTCTCGTGAGTAGCCTTTGCTGGTTTCAACAAATTTTAATGTATTCATTACGGCAGGTAGAAGACCACTATTACTTGATGCTGATCCGTTATGCCCTTCACCTATTGGGGTTCCACACATTACACATCGTTTTGCGCCGGGAAGAAGTATTTCATAGCAGTCTTTGTTTTTACATCGAATCTGTTGAGGACAGTTAGAACAGTAGAATCCATTGCTAGACAAGGGATGTTGGCACGAGGGACATGTTTGCATATTTTTAAGTCTCCAAAACTCTATTTGAACTGCATTTTACAAAGACGTTCAGATAGAGCGCGACTATTTGGCAGTATTAGAGGCTATAAAATGAAATCTTTAGGAACTATACTTAGCAAAAGTTTTAAACTTTTTATAAATTACAGGTCAATACTTTTATATTATTGACTTTTCAGGGTGAAATATAGTTTATGGCGCATTCTTATGCTGCTCTTCCTGCCTTCGAGCGACTTTTACTATTAATTGCAACCTTTGTCCGATACCCTGGAGTTGGTTGTATTGATCCTATGCAATCTGACTCTAACAATCATGATACATTGCAATTAGTACAATTGTACCTACAAAAAGTAGCAAGCGAATTAAATGTAAAGCTACCGCCATATTCGCGTTATACCATCCAAAAAGATTTGAAGACTCTTCGTCGCTATGGACTTTTGGATAGGCGACCTTACCGATGGGGTTACTATGTTGGTAGAGGTCTAATGAATCGGGAGGAGTTACAAGTTGCGCTCAATGCCCTACACTCTCAGGCAAGATATCAGGAAGACCCTCAAATTAACCGGATCTATCAAAGACTAATGCGGCGATTAGGAGGGTTAAACCTGAAAGATGAGATGCTTTATCCGGTGAGAACCCAATTAGACCGAGTTATTGTCTACACCGATCCGGTGGAAATGATGGCCAAGGGCAAATATCAAAGCCGAGGTACGCTATTTGAAAAACTAGATACACTTGAAGCAGCAATTATTAAAGGACAAGCAGTTGAGCTTTATCGCTGTCGTAATCCGTATAATCCCAACAAAACCAGATATGAGCAAGTTTATCCTTTACAATTGATTTATGCAGACATTGCTTGGTATTTGTTGCTGGAAGATTATAACAATGGTCATCTCGTAGTGTCACGTATTGATCGCTTTAGCGATCACTTCAATGTTCTGGATAGCAAAGGCCGCGGCTTAGATAGCCAATGGAAAAGCTTACATATCGCTCATCGGCTCTTAAAGGCAGGTTGTGGCTTGAAGTTGGGTTTAAGGGAAGAGCAACAAAAAAAAATCCGTGGAGAACTGGAGCTTGTAGAAGTGAAAGTTCGATTTTTCTCTGAAGTAATGGGATTTATCCAAGAGGGAGAAAAGCGACATCTTCACCAAAAAATCAAACTAGGACCGAAGGGAAAAGATGGCAAACCTACTTACGTAGATTATATTGTTAAATTGCCTGAGCGATCGCTGGAGGAGTTTTGTCGCTGGGTGAACCGCTTCATGGGCAATGCTCAGTTTATCTATCCTCAACATCTAGCTGAACAACACCAGAAATCTGCTCGTGCATTAATAGATCGGTATTCTTCCAAAGCCATATAAATTAAGATAATTGACCCACATGACTTTAATGCTGGGCGACAGTCAAAGTGGAGGCACTGGCTAATTAGTACAAAAACCTAATCTAACCCGAAGTTTCGGGTTAGTAGTAGTTCATACTCAATCTTCATTGCGTAACTGCCAGACTGCACCAAAAGCAGCCCCAGCCCCAGCTAACAATCCAGTACTCATTCCTTGGATAGTTTTTTGGAATGGATCTTGGGTTAAGCACTCACTTGTAACCTTACTGTCTTCCAGGCAGAGACTACTTTCTGCCCAACCAGCAGTACCTCCTAAAATTACACCAGTAATACTACAAGAAACAATTAGCAGTAAAAGACGTTGTGTTTTTCTAGCCATAGATGGATGTTTTACTCAATTTTGTATTTTAGACTTTAAATTGGATCGGTATGTAAATACACTTGGGTCTAGATAAAAAATTTTAGATTTTTCCATACTTGAGCCACTGTTTAACCAGGCTGCTTCAGCAAAATTCCAAATCTAAAATTCTGTCAAAGGTTAGAAATTGTAGTTGACTTTAAACTACTTTACACATCAAGACAGCAAATGTCAGCTGGTTTATGGCTGGCGAGGTAAACTCATGTGCTTCGTCCTAGTAATCTATCTTTAAATTAATCGCTACACAATTTCGTAGCAAAGACTTTAGCTCTGAGAAAACAAGGACTAAAATCCTTACTACAAATCCTCAAAACTAGTTTGACGTAGTATTCGGTGAGTTGTTGCCCACTGATACTCAAAAAACATCTACTCAATCTTCAAGTTGAAAGGCAAGCGGGCGTAGACCCCTTGTGGATCGTTCATCTTTTGCAAAATCTCTACTTCCTGTTGCAATTTTTGGAATTCGGTGGTGAGGGGATTGGATTGTTTGAGTTGCGTCCCTTCAATCCCTAAAGCAGTCCGCACCTCTTCTGTTGCACGCCCAAAAAAGCGTTCTCCGAAGCTGCTAGTGCGAGGATATTCTTGCACTTCCCAGTTTTCTCCTAGTTCCGCCTCCTTGACAGCATAAGCGATCGCAGTATTCAAACCGCCAATTTCATCCACCAAACCAATTTCTTTGGCCGCTTCACCCGACCAAACCCTTCCTTGGGCAATTTCTGCTACTTTTTGTTCTGGGAGTTTCCGACCTTGAGAAACTTTATTCAGAAACATATTATAAATCCGGTTAACACTGCGCTGATAAATTTCTAACTCTTGAGGCGATTTCGGACGCGAAACTGTTTTACTGTCAGCATAGCGTGCGGTTTTCACCGAATCCCAAGTAATACCATTATTACTGGCCAGCTTTTCCCCATTGAATAAGATCCCAAACACTCCTATAGAACCCGTAATGGTATTTGGTTCTGCAAAAATGCGATTAGAGTCGCTAGCAATCCAATAACCACCAGAGGCGGCGACATCACCCATTGACACTACAACTGGTTTTACCTCACGAGTTAATTTCACTTCTCGCTGCATGACTTCAGCTGCGGTAGCGCTACCACCAGGACTATTAATTCGTAAGACAACAGCCTTCACATCTTTATCATGTCGCAGCTTGTTGAAGATTTTCGCAAAGCGATCGCCTCCTACTTGTCCATCTTCTCCTTTACCATCGACAATCTCACCCTCGGCATAAACAACGGCAATTTGATTTTTGGAGTTACGTTCTACACCCAAAGATTTACCAGAAACTTGTGCGTAGCTATTCAAGCTAATTTGTCGGAATGTTTTATCTTCTTTATCGCTATTTGTTAATTTTTTCAGGTCAGCGACAACTTCATCGGGGTATTGTACTAGATCGACTAAACCGTTAGTTTTAGCTTGTGTGGCTTCTAGTAAAGACTGATTATCTGCGATCGCTTGCAACTTGTTGGGTTCAATTTTCCGACTTGCGCCTATAGCAGTGCGCCACTCTCCCCAAACATCATCTAACAATTTCTGAGTTTGTTCGCGGTTTTCTGGACTCAACTTGTTGAGAATAAATGGTTCAACGGCTCCTTTAAATTTCCCAACTCGCACGACTTGAACGCCAATGCCATACTTCTGCAATGCTCCCGCTAAAAACATTGGTTGTGAACTCAAACCGTTGACTTCCATCATTCCTAGAGGGTTAAGGACAATGGAATCTGCCACTGAACTAACGTAATATTCCTTTTCACTCCAATCACTGCCGTATGCCACAATCTTTTTTCCCGCAGCGCGAAACTCTTCGAGCGCTTTCCGAATTTCTTTCAGGGAGGCATAGCCGACATTACCAGTTTGGCTTGTGTTCGTTGCATCCAGATAAATCCCGACAATGCGCGGATCGCGCCGTGCCTTTTCCAAAGTTTCCACAACTTTGCGGAGTGCCATTCTATCTCCATCCACACCTGAAATTGTGTTTTGAAACAGTTGGTCTGAACTAGGCTCGCCATCAGTAATTTTCATTGACAAGTCAAAAACCAACACTGACTTATTTTTCACATAAGGCCCAGTATCTTTAGAGGAGCTAGCAGCAAAAATCAGCAAGAACAGTCCAGTAGTTCCTAGACCAGCGAAAATAATTAGTCCTAATAAAGTGCCAACTAAACTAGCAAAAGTTTGTTTGATAAAATTACGCATTAGTTATTGGGAATGGGGAATGGGGAATTGGGCATGGGGCATTGACAAAGGACAAATGACTGATGACTAATGACTTACTTAATTTATTCTATGCGCTGTAAACTGCCAGAGTGCTTTAACTGATACAAGGTAGCATTGCCAGTACAGAATAAGACTGTGGTGATTTCAGCGATTAATACCTCAGCAAGTTCGGCTACTGCTGTCTCTGATATTACTGCTGCTTGCAAGAAAGGCATTGCTAAACCAGCTATATCTGCTCCCAAAGCGATCGCAGTTGCAACATCCAATCCATGACGCAAACCTCCCGAAGCAATTAAAGGCACATCTTTGGCGTAGGCGTAGCCCGTCGTAGACATCGCTCTAATAGTTGTAATACATTCTGCCGTCGGTAAACCCCAATCGGCAAACGTCCTCCCTAAACGACGTTGTAAGGGATTTTCTGCCCGTTCGCTTTCTACTTTTGCCCAAGAAGTGCCTCCTGCACCCGCGACATCAATTGCTGCTACCCCAGCAGCAAGAAGTTTTTGGGCGATCGCTGCTGAAATACCGTTACCAACTTCCTTCGCAATCACTGGTACTGGCAATTTTGAGCATAATGTAAAAATCTTGTCAAGCAAACCGCGAAAATTTGTATCACCTTTGGGTTGAATGCACTCTTGTAAAGGGTTAATGTGTAAAATCAAGGCATCAGCTTCTAAAATATCAACTACGCGCAAACATTCATCCAAGCCGTACTTGTAATTAAGTTGCACAGCCCCCAAGTTTGCAAGTAGCAGAACATCAGGGGCATACTTGCGGACAGCAAAAGTATCAGCCACCTGGGGTTTTTCCACTGCTACTCGCTGAGAACCAACACCCATTGCAATTTTGTAGTGTTGTGCGACTCGGGCCAAACGTTGGTTAATCATTGCGGCTTGTTCTGTTCCGCCAGTCATGGAAGAAATTAACAAAGGTGCGTCAAGGTGTTTCCCCAGGAAAGTTGTACTGATATCAATATCGTTGTAATTGAGTTCGGGTAAGCAAGAATGAGTGAAACGATAACGTTCTAATCCATTGGTGATGCGATCGCACTGAACATCTTCTTCTAAGCAGATGCGAATGTGATCGGCTTTGCGATTCTGAGTTTGTGCAGAGATATTGGTTGGGGCGTTCACTAGTGGGTATGGCTAAAAGTATTGGCTTGCGATCGCTATTGTTACATTGTCTGCAACCGTATTTGTATAACAAAAATATTTATTTTGCCTATCAATAGGGTACGTTACGCTATTGATAACAGAATCATTCCTTCATTTTATGAGTTAATTAATATGGTTTTACAAACAGAAAAGCGCTACACCCCAGAAGAATATTTGGAATTAGAAGAAAAGGCTGAATATAAAAATGAATACAGAAATGGAGAGATTATACCTATGACAGGGGGGACAACCAACCACAATAAGATTGCAGGTAATTTTTATAAAAGGTTTCCCTTGACAGTGCAAGGACAAGATTATGAGATTTACATAGGCGATGTAAAATTATCAATACCTCGTCATCGCATTTATACTTATCCTGATGTAATCGTCATCAAAGGTAAGCCTATTTACGAGGGAACAGGTACAACAATTATTACTAATCCCTTGTTAATTGTTGAAGTCTTATCAAATTCAACTAAAAATTATGACAAAACAGATAAGTTTAAATATTATCGCTCAATTCCTTGTTTTCAGGAATATATTATGATTGACCAGTATAGTTTTGCTGTAGAACAATTTGCAAAGCAAGCAGAAGGTCAATGGATTTTTAAGGAATATGAAGGTGAAGATGCAGTTTTAGTCTTAGATTCTATCGAATTTCAAATTACCTTGCGTGATATTTACGAACGGGTGAATTTTGAGTTGATTGAGGAATAATATCATATCCGCTTGCTGACGGGGCGACAAAATGGGCTAAAAAGCTTATCAAATAAAGAGTGCAGCAATATATGGTAAAAAAAGATAGGTCTACTTTTGTCAATAAGACCAATAAAATTGATAATTTTACCTAAATTTTACCAACACATCTGAAAAGTTAACTGAGTCTTGCCGAATATCTCTTACTGCAAATTTTGATTAATGTGCTGCAATCGATTAAATTGGGATTTCCAGAAAATAAACTATGCCATTAACAATTTGTTCAATTAGTCACTCAAACCTATGAAACTGGGGTCAAGCTGACAAAAAAATTTCTTCTTTGGAAGTCCCTGACATGAAACACCAAAAACATAACCCCTCTCCGCCACCGGAAAGGGGTTAATTACTGCTCAAATTCAGCAATCTCTAATAAGCGTCCTGCAACTCGTAGAAATCGGGTGAGACGTAATCTTTCCGCAAAGGCCAACCTACCCAATCTTCCGGCATCAAAAGCCGCTTGAGATTTGGGTGTCCTTCGTAGATAATGCCGAACATATCGTAAGACTCGCGCTCTTGCCAATCTGCGGTCTTCCAAATCCAGTACACAGAAGGCACTACGGGGTTTTCCCGTGGTAAGAACACTTTAACTCGAACTTCTTCGGGGCGATCGCTATTATCACCGACTTTAATCAAGTGATACATACTCACTAATTCTTGTCCTGGGCCAAGGTCAATCCCACCTTGACACTGGAGATAATTAAACCCATAAGCATAAAGGGCTGTAGCGGTGGGAAGCAAGAAATCTGCCGCTACCTTAATAATCTCTACACCATTCTTATCTGGTGCTAAAAACTCATGGTCAAAACCATTTTCCGTTAACCATTGGGAAACTTTACCCGCTTGTACCAATGCCTCTTCTTTCGCTGCTGGTACTGGTTTAGATTCTTCTTCAGCCACGGGTTTGTTCCTCCTTTTGCGCCTTTTCTGTCAGCAGTGCAGGTGGTATTGGCATACCTATTGCTTCCGCCAATTCCTTCGGTGGTGCAGAGCGAGTTGCTGACTGCAAATACTTACCAGTTAAGATTTCCTCTACTGGCTTCAGGTTATGAGTCGTGCTGTAATAGCGGTGAGTTTGCTTAATTTTACCCCGCTCTTGCATCGACTCGTTGGAGATTTTCTTCCGCAACTTAATGATTGCATCAATAATTGCTTCGGGACGGGGAGGACAACCAGGCAAATACACATCTACAGGAATTAGTTTATCGACTCCGCGCACTGCTGTAGGGGAATCAACGCTGAACATCCCGCCAGTAATAGTGCAAGCACCCATCGCAATTACATACTTTGGCTCTGGCATTTGTTCGTAAAGACGCACCAGTTGCGGAGCCATCTTCATCGTGATAGTCCCTGCCGTAATAATTAAATCGGCTTGGCGGGGGCTAGAACGGGGAATTAGCCCAAAACGGTCAAAGTCAAATCGAGAGCCAATTAAGGCTGCAAACTCAATAAAGCAGCAAGCAGTACCAAACAGCAACGGCCACAAACTAGAAAGCCGCGCCCAGTCGTAGAGGTCATCAACCGTCGTCAGAATGACATTTTCTGAAAGGTCTTGAGTGACATTGGTACGCTCAATGGGGTTGATGATTCGTTCTTTACCCTGGGTTGTTAAGTTAGAATTCAAGACCATTCCAAAGCTCCTTTACGCCATGCGTAAACTAAAGCGACTACAAGAATTGCAATAAAGACTAGCGCTTCAATAAAAGCCAATAGCCCCAAACGGTGGAAAGCTACCGCCCAAGGATACAAGAAAACAGTCTCCACATCAAAGACGACGAAGACCAGAGCAAACATGTAGTAGCGAATGTTGAACTGAATCCAGGCTCCCCCGATGGGTTCCATGCCAGATTCATAAGTGGTGCGACGTTCTGGGGCGTAACCACTGGGTCGTAGGAGCTTGGAAGCTGAGAGCGCTAAGGCAGGTACTAGGCTACAGATGATGAAGAAACCTAGAAGGTACTCGTAACCGCTGAGGACAAACACAATGAGTATCTACCGCTTATGGAGTATTTTAAGTAGTGAGTTTTGAGTGCTGAGTGCTGAGTGCTGAGTGCTGAGTGCTGAGTGCTGAGTAGGGAATCTCACTTCTTTACTCAGAACTTTCGGAACTCGGAACTGTTTTACCCAACGCCCAATCCCTTAACTGCGTAACTTTCTTTTACATTATATCTGTTTGGTTTTTCTGAAATCTGCGAAACAGACACACTTTAGGTATTTGATTCACTTTTGCTAGTGATAGAAAAGCCTAACAATTATGTCATAATTTTTAACGTATATTTAAGATTTCTCCTTTGCGAGGCCTTAGCCATGAGCGAACCAGCTGTTGAGACTACGGTGTTAGACCGCTACGAGTGTCGCGCCTGCGGTTATGTTTACGAACCCGAAAAGGGAGACGACAAAGATGATATTGCTTCAGGGACAAGCTTTGCAGAACTGCCCATAAATTGGCGTTGTCCAGTTTGTTCTGCTAAAAAGACTGCTTTTGCCAACATCGGCCCTGCCGGTACTGCATCCGGCTTTAAAGAAAATCTCGGTTATGGTTTGGGTGTTAACAACCTAACGCCAACCCAAAAGAATATCCTAATTTTTGGTGCTTTGGCTCTTGGCTTCTTGTTTTTTATCAGTCTTTACGGCTTACAATGACAGCCTTTAAGCAATTCCAAATAACGCTCTCTACCAGAGGCTTTACACTGCGCTAACAAAATTCAAAATGAAAAAGCCAGGACTTTACAGCATCCTGTCTGCCAACTGCTACCAAAATTTAGAAATAACTAAGAAATACTGATGCATTCAATTGTGAAAGGTTGGCAACGAATATTTGCCTTGTTAATAGTAGTCGTGATGTGCATAGGTTGTAGCCAAGTTCCCTCTGTTAGCTACAACCCTTGGAAAGTCATTTCTGTGCCAACAGACTCAAATTTATTGGATATTGCTTTTACTGATAACCTTGAGCATGGCTACTTAGTCGGTAGCAATGCCACACTATTGGAAACCAATGACGGTGGTAATACCTGGAAACCAATAACACTGCAACTGGATGAGCAAAAGTATCGTTTTGACTCAGTAAGTTTTGTCGGTAAAGAAGGCTGGATTGCCGGAGAGCCTGGACTTTTACTACATACTACCGATGAAGGTGCTTCTTGGTCGCGTATCCCCCTGAGCGAAAAGCTACCAGGTAGTCCGATCGCAGTTAAGGCGCTAGCAAACAATACAGCGGAAATGGCTACTAATGTTGGAGCCATATATAAGACCACAGACGGCGGCAAAAACTGGAAAGCCCAGGTGGAATCAGCAGTGGGTGTGGTGCGTAACTTAGAGCGTTCTGCTGATGGTAAGTATGTTGCAGTTTCGGCTAAGGGTAGTTTCTACTCGACTTGGGAACCAGGCCAAGATGCTTGGGTTCCCCATAACCGCAATAGTTCTCGGCGAGTAGAAAACATGGGCTTTGGTGATAATGGGCAATTGTGGTTGCTAGCTAGAGGAGGTCAAGTTCAGTTTAGTGACCCAACTAAACCTGAAGAATGGCAAGAGGCACAATATCCAGAGTTATCTACCAGTTGGGGTTTACTGGATTTGGCATATCGCACACCCAATGAAATTTGGGTAGGTGGCGGTAGCGGTAATTTGCTACGCAGTGCCGACGGTGGCAAAACCTGGGAAAAAGATCGTGAAGTGGAAGAAGTTGCGGCTAATTTGTACAAGATTGTGTTTTTGGAGCCAGAGCGGGGATTTATAATTGGCGATCGCGGCGTTTTGCTCAAATATCTACCAAACCCTGAAGCAACTTCCCCAGAAGCAGCTTAATGGGGACTGGGGACTAGGGACTAGGTAAGAGTTTTCTCAATGCCCAGTACCCAATACCCAGTACCCAGTACCCAATCCCCAATACCTATTTCTGAGAAGAACGTTGCAACTTGTAACTCTTTCTTAACTTTGTAGGATAATAAACTCAATAACACTCTATGTATAAGGTAGGGATCTAAATGTCAGGTACCACTGGAGAACGTCCGTTTTCGGACATCATTACTAGCGTTCGTTACTGGGTAATCCACAGCATCACCATCCCAGCATTATTTATTGCTGGTTGGTTATTTGTCAGCACCGGACTGGCTTATGATGCTTTTGGTACACCCCGTCCCAACGAGTATTTCACACCAGCGCGGCAAGAAGTGCCCATTGTGAAGAACCGTTTTGAAGCTAAAAAACAAGTTGAAGAATTTATTGGAAAGTAGTTTGAGATTATGACTAGCGGAAACAACATCAATCAACCAGTTACCTATCCAATTTTTACCGTTAGATGGCTGGCAGTACATACTTTAGGTGTACCAACTGTATTCTTTTTGGGCGCGATCGCCGCAATGCAATTTATTCAACGTTAGGAGCAATTATGGTAGAAAGATCCCCCAATCCCAATAATCAGCCGGTTGAACTAAACCGGACTTCTCTATACCTGGGATTACTAATGATTTTCGTTCTGGGTATTTTGTTTTCCAGTTACTTCTTTAACTAATTAGAAGTAGTGTTGTTAATCTTGGTTTATGAACGTGTGTTGATTTGTTGTTAAGGGAGGAGAGAAGCTGTGTCTGGAAGTGGGAGAATTCCCCTGTGGGTCGTCGCTACGATCGCAGGTTTAGGTATAATTACAGTCTTGGGCATTTTCTTTTATGGTGCCTACGCCGGACTCGGTTCTTCGATTTAACATTAGTTAGTTTGAACCGAATACTATAAGTTAGAACTTTCTAGCATTTGTTGAGAAATCAACGTTAAAAAAACCGCCTGTCTCTATGAGATGGGCGGTATTAATTTTGGTCATTTGTCCTTTGTCTTTTGTCCTTTGTCATTGTTTTTTACAAATGACTAATGACAATGACTAATGACTACATCAGTATCAGCTGATATCGCTGATATCGTCGCTTTCAATGTATAAAAACAGAAATGCGAAGACCACACCTGGCAAAATCCAACCAATTATGGGCACGAAGATCGCAGACAAGTACGAAGTACTAGCCAAGACAGTAGGCAAAAAAGATGCTGCCATAGTTAAAGGTTCCTATGAAATCACACTACAATTCAAGATGAGCTTACTGCAAATTCTGCCAAATTTTTGAAATTCTTTCATATTTTTAACACAGGGGAAATTGGGAGATGAGGAGCAGGGGAGCAGGGGAGCAGGGGAGAGCGGTAAGTCTTTTCTCCTCTGTCTCTTGTCCATGCCCAATGCCCCTCATACCTGAGTTACATACCCAGGAGTTCATCTAGCTGCAAGCTTGGCAAGTCTGGAGGAATCACGGTTCGCACTATTGTGACTTTGTGACTCTCCTGTTGGGTTGTTAGATCGAGTGCGATCGCTCCTAAACGAATTTCCAAACAGCCAAAGGGAATGTTTAATTGTGTCATCACTTCCAACTCTCCCGATGCATTAGGAAGTAAATTTGTCAATAAATGAGGCCCATCTAGTAAGCAGCGAGTTTGATAATCTTCAAGCCATAACTTGACAACAACTTGCAGAGGTACTTCTGGCAGTACTACGCGCACTATGACAGACTTGCCAGCAATTAATTCGCCTTCTGGCACATACAAATGTGGAGTTGGCAAAGGCTCAGTGGCTGCCGCAATTAGAGGTAAGGAAGAAAATGAATATAAAAGTGGTTGCTCCTTTTCTTCAAAGGTGTCACTCTTTTTTGCATCGCCTTCTAGTTCGGTATCTGTATCATCTACAACGATTTCTTGTGCCAACCAGGCTGACGCTATATTTATCTTTATCGGAGGAGGAGGGGGCGGTACTTGTGTTAACAGAGCCGATGAGATTGTTGATTCTTCTAGTACTTTTTCTATTTCCGTATTTTCTTTAATCCCCAGTTCCATTTCTTGCGCTGTGTCTATATCTTCCCCAAAGTTCTCCTGTTCAGGAGCCAATCCTTCGACTTCTTCCCATGTTTCTTGTCTCTTGGGCGTTTCAGCCAAGAGAAGTTGTGAACCGATCCAATCTTCGTTCAGATTATTTTCCGTGTTGGCATCTAGGTCTAATGGCAAGTTAACATCAACATTCGCATTTTCTGCACTAGGAGGAAGGGGTATTTGCTGTGGTGGAACATAGTTATTGTAATCTTGAGGTTGTAGATCGTTGATAGATTCAGGCAAGGAGTATCCTTGGCTCTGCATCCACTTCCTGAGCAGGGGAGATGAATAAAGGTTTCCGGTTGTAATTAATTGTGCATTTTGGGGGGCTTCGATTTCAGCAACAGATTCTTCCTGAAATTGTTCATTCTGCGGGGCTTCGATTTCAGCAACAGATTCTTCCTGGAATTGCGAATTTTGCGGGGCTTCAACTTCAGCAACAAATTCTTCCTGAAATTGTGCGTCACCTACTCCTAATTCAGGTATATTTTCATCTTCAGCCACAGTTGCGTCCAACTTTGGTAAGTCTTCAGCCGTTTTAACTTCCAATGTATCTGAAAGAACATTATTTTCTACTTTTTCTTCGGCATCATCTGGTAAAGCTTGTAGCCGTTTCAAGTATGGCAAAGTAGTCTCGATTATTGGGATTCGACGTTGCTTGATGACCAACTGCTCTAAATTGATGGTGGCTATAGTAGCATCCTTTTCTACAAGCTCCTCCGGTGTCTGTGGTTCTGCAATAACATCTGAGAGAATGTTGGCATCACTTTGAATAGGGGGCAGTTTCGGTAATTGAGGCAACGAAATACTTGAATTCTTGAGCTTAGATGTCCGCAAGTTAGCTTCTCGCAGAACTTGCAGGTTAATTTGCGGTGGTAAAGGTGTGTTTGGGGATGGATTAACTATCTGAGACTGGCCTGTTTTTGGAGTTTTGACCAGATTTAATAGTTTTAAATCGAGTTTAACAGGTGTCTCTGTTTCTGTGAAAGCAGCAGATGAGTCCGATGGTGTTATGAGGTCATTTAAAAATATGTTGGATTTTGCTACGGCTGTGATTGCCAGTAATTCTGTTACATCTGCTGTAATGGTGAAGGACTGGGTGGCTAACGGCATGACTTCACCAGCATCGGCGAATTTCCCATACAAACTGATATCTGCCAAAATTAGCTTAGATTCACAATCAGCAGGAATATCAATTGAGGTATTGATGGTAAAGGGCAACTCCTTATCTGATAAGGGTTGCCGTACTTTGGTCAATATTTTCGAGTTCTTGGGCGATCGCAGTTCAATTTCTACTGCAAGCGCTCGCAAGCTTTTTGAAGATGATGTTTCATCCCAATCTAGATTTGTCTTTTCTTGGAATTCTATGTACCCGTTGATTATAAGAGCTTGTCCCCAACGAGCAATATAATTATCCTGACTTAAAATTAGCAGTAATGGTGGCGGTAGTTGTGTTGCCGAAGAATCTGTAACTTTTTCATCTTGCGGCAGCAGTTCAGAGGTGGGTAAAGCTAAATCTATTAAATTTTGTAAAATCTGCTCTGCCGTCTCTCCTTTGAGCCATACAGGACTTACAGGCCGATCGATAACTATATCTTCATCTTCTTCCGTTTCATCTGGTGCAACAGTGGTAACAAGGTTGCTATCTGTAGTAACTGCCAGTCCTTCAGAAACTGCGATCGCATTATCTAGCTCAATTACAGTTTCTGCTGGGGCATTAGATTCCAAGTTTTCAGAAACAGTATCTAGGCGATCGTCGGGTGAACTCGATCCTAAATTTTTCCTCGGCTCTCTCTCTGCTAACAGCGAGAAGACTTGTACTTGCACGCTGTATTGCCAAGATTTACCGAGCAGATCCGACATCAAATCGCCGGAACACCGCAACTCCCAAACTCCCGGTTGGAAGTAGGTAAAAGGAATTACCGCCATTATGCCTTCTGAATTAGTGCGACGCGATCGCTTGAAAATTCGCCGCGTTGGTTGAACTTCCTCGGTTGAAGAGTGAGTTACCCGCACTTCCACGTCTGTATTAAGAAGGTTAGAACGAGCCAAAACTCTATACTGCCCTTCCAAAATTTCCAAATTTGGCGATTCTAGGATATGCCACGAGCGAGCGCCTTGTTTCTGTATCAGAAATTGCCAGTGTTCCATTGTAAGTGATGCCCAGACCGACGAGCCGCTGAGTAATATTGTGTATTAACTTGCTTGCAAGTTTACCTCAGTATTTTAGAAATGCCTCACTTAAATGACTATCAAGTTAACTCAATTTTACTGACTTGACTTCTCACACTTTAACTACTCACCTCAAGGGAATTTCGATAAGTCGCCGTGTTGCTTGTGCGTAAAGCTTTTGTTGTTTTCTAAATATTAAGTTTGATAGATCCTAGTGCTAAATTAACAGGGATGCAATGGATATCGTTAGTTGTCTTTGCTCAACTTAGTGCAAAAATTTTTGTATTATTTTTTACTAAAATTTCCACTTTGCAATAGACACAACGTACAATAAATTAAAATTCACTTGAGAATTGTTATTTAATCGTAATTACCCACATTTTTGCTACAAAGAGGTAGGATGTGATTCTTAAGTGTCCTCTGCGATCGCCCAAGTTAGGCGCAAAGCGAGATTGCAAATCACAACACTTAACCACAAAAAACGCATCCAATCTATCTGAAGTGGCTCTTTGAACCGCTACAAAACACGTCTTCCCTGGAGTGAAATGTGGGTTGACAATGAGAATTTACAGGAGGGATTCGATGCTAGTCATTTTAATGGACGAGCAAATCCTTGCCCCTGAGCAAGTTTGCCAGTCTTGTTTACTCGCTGACGGGAGCGGTCAACCTCGTTGGCGTGGGGGTCAACTGCGCTGTGGTCAAGCCATTCGCAAACTTACTCAACAGCAGCCAGACCAATATGAATGTATGATGGGCTTTCGCATTGCCCATATAGAATAGTTGAATTTCTCAGCAAGACCAGCAATTGCGTTATCCTATGCTCAAGTAACTATTAAAATTTAACCACAGGAGAACGCATAATGTCTTGGCGCGGGTCTACAACAGTTTCAGATCGGATTTTTGCTTCCTTGCCTTATTTGCTTCCTCTAATTGAAGTTTTTGTATTTGGTAGATATTTACTATCAGAGTTTCCACCGTTACAACTACTGTTTTTACCGCTTCTGCCATTATTAAGAATTTACTACGGCGTGCGTTATGCAGGAATGATTATTTTCTTTGCTTTATTTTTGCTGGTAGTAAGAAACGAAAAAATTAGTCACTTTATTCGTTTCAACACCATGCAAGCAATCCTTTTGGATATCATTATCTTTTTGTTTAGCATCCTAACTGATGTTGTGGGACTAGTTCCTTCCGGTGGTTTTGCAATCCAAACCCTATCCACAACCATTTTTATCGGCATAGTGGGAGCAGCAGCATATTCAGTCATCCAGTCTGTGAGCGGACGTTATGCAGAAATTCCAGCGATTTCCGATGCAGTGTATATGCAAGTGCGTTAGAAGTTAACGGGACGCTACGGTGTTTTCCAAGCGACCGATACCTTCAATTTCTACGCGGACGCGATCGCCTGGATGCAAAGCACTTACACCCTCCGGCGTACCTGTAAGCACCAAATCACCAGGTAGTAGCGTCATCACCTGACTGATATAGGAAACTAAAATATCGGGGGAAAACACCATCCGATCGATACAGGTAGATTGAACTGGATTAGCGTCGTCATTGACAAAAGTCTGCAATCTCGCTCCTGGATTTAATTCCCGGACAATCCAAGGGCCCAAGGGACAGAAAGTATCAAAACCTTTGGCTCGCGTCCATTGACCATCCTGTTTTTGTAAATCCCGCGCTGTTACGTCATTGGCGATGGTGTAGCCCCAAATTTTGGTTTGGGCTATCTCTGGCGTACATTCAAAGGCGTAATCGCCAATCACTAGAGCTAACTCTCCTTCATAGTCAACTCTATGTGACTGGGGAGGATATTTAATTTCCCTCTCAGATGGAATGATCGACGTAGGTGGCTTAAGAAAGATTAATGGCTCAGAAGGTACTGGAGTTCCCATTTCGGCTGCATGATCTGCATAATTCTTACCCACCGCCACAATTTTTGAGGGAGCGCAGGGAGCCAGAATTTGGTAATTTTCTGGTGTCAAAGTTAAATCAGTGGGTTGTCCTTGTAACCAGGGTGGAGCATCTAGCACCTGCACATTCAGGGATAGCTGTAGTAACCCATAGTAAATCTGTCCTTCTGGATTTTGAATTCGCACGTAGCGCTGCGCCATAACCTTGATGAATATCCTTTTTTCTGCTTTTTAGTTGCTGTGGGCAGGTAGCAATCGTCAGTTTGCTGTTTAGCAAACCGATTGAGCCTTGAGCAAAAAAGCGATCGCTATAAGATGCCCTTAAAGAAAGATACCCCTTAGCGAACCTGATAGCTCGATCAATCTTGTGAAAGAAATATCAGGCTTGCCTCCCAACCTAGTTTTCATTAGGGACATCCAAAAAATCCAAACTTCGGCGATTTGGCTAATGAAACAAAATTGAAAACTGGTAAGATTATAGTTCCTTGTTGCTTCAGATGTTGATTAATACTGACATTTTAAATAATAGTTAAGTATAAATTAATGTAAGCAGCCACTTTTGTCCATGAGGAAACTGAAAAATATGACTACAAATTACGAAACAATGTACATCCTCCGTCCTGACTTGGGAGAGGAACAGGTAGAGCAAGCAGTTACTAAATATCAGAATTTACTTCGCGATCAAGGCGCCGAGGAAATCCAAATTCAAAATCGTGGTAAGCGCCGTCTGGCTTACGAAATCAAAAAACACCGGGATGGCATCTACATCCAGTTAAATTACAGCGCGCCTGCAACTGCGATCGCCCCCTTTGAACGCGCCATGCGCTTAAGTGAAGAAGTGATTCGCTATTTGACAATTAAGCAGGACATTGAAGAAGAAAAACCCCCGAAAGAGGAAAAGGAAAAGCCCACTAAAGTAGCTGCACCTGCAACAGTGTAGGGAGGTGAGGGAGATGAGGGAGTAGGGGAAGCAGGGGAAGAATTCCTAACTCCTAACTCTCCACTCCCCAATCCCCACTCCCATTCAATAAAATTTTGTCTTTTTCTTTTTTCGTCACTTGTTTGGGAATGCTAAATTAACAAATACTTGCCAAAGGTAGTACTCCCGCAGTTATACCTAAAAGTGGACAAGATTCTGAATGGGAGCTTTAAGCTACTGTGAGCCAATCTGATACACCTAATATTCAAGTTCTCTCGACGGAAGTATCGCAGCTACGCCAAGAGTTGCAACTTCGCGATCAATTAGTGCAACAACTATCTCAAGAACTTTTCCGGCTGGTAAAGGGTAACACTAGTTTTATGCCACAGCAGCCGGAATTTGAGCGCGATCTGACCCAGTTACACGCTTTACAAGAACAACTCCAAGCTGTGGAACAGCAGGTGGCGTTCTACCAAGAGCAAATTACAACTCGTGACTCCGAAATTTATCAATTGCGACAGTCAGTTCAAGAACTTACCGATCGCACTCGGATGTTGGAGCAAGTAGTACAAGAGTTGCCTCAAATTTACCGTCGGAAGTTTGAAGAGCGGATGACACCAGTGAGAGAAAAGGTAGCAACGCTACAACGGGAAAACCGCCAACTGCAAGCAGAACTGCAAAGTGTGAGTTACCGTTTAGCACTCAAAACTCGCAATGCTAGTCACAGCGGTATTGATTTACCAAATTTTCCCCGCCCAGCATCCGAACAAACTAATATTTCAACTCCCCAGAATGCCTAAAATTATCATGATGGTGGAATCTAAGAGGTAAGAAATTGATGCATCAAAACATCTTGGAGGCATCCAAGTAGTAAATCGAGGCAAAAATAACTATAAAGTTAGAAATAATCTAAAAGCTGAGATTCTAACCTTTCTTACCTCCTGCTTCCTTTCACTAGTTACGTCCCATATAAAACAATTAGCTTAGAGTAATTTGCACAACCCTGGATTTAAAAGGCTGGGGAGTATCACAAACAGTTGCATTTGCTTTGATCGATTTTGGCAATTTCTGACTTTACTGCTTTAGGTAGATGACTTACAATAATGCAATTTATACTACCTAGCTCAAAGATATGAGTTTCCCTCAACATTCTTCTCTAGACAATAAAGAAAATCAGTCTGGTGCTAGCAGGCTGTTATTTTAAAGAGAATATGAAAGAATATGAACAAATGCAAATATTGCTTGACTCCGCCATCCTTCTGTAGGTAGATTTATTAGTTAGTCTGCTAGCATCAGACTGTTATCTTTAACGTTGGTAAAAATATCTTGGTAAGTGTTAAAAATTTCAAACACTGTATCGAGTTGGGTAAGTTCTAAAATCAACCGTACAGGAGCTTGTACGTTGCATAGAACTAAGCGGCAACCACTCTGACGTGCAGCTTTTAAGCCTTTTACTAAAGGAACTAACCCAGAGCTGTCCATGAAGTTAACTTCTGTTAGGTCGATAACCCAGAGTTGATAAGCTTGAGGGACTACTCCAGCCATCTGTTCGCTCAAAGCCTTACCGCCTTGCAAATCTATGCTTCCTTGGGGTTTAAACAAAATCACTTGAAGTTCTTGTGTGAAAGCCATGAATTTAACAGGGTAATTGGAACACTTGACAAAAAATTGAAAAAGACATCAATACTTCTTCTCTTTCAACGGTAAAATGACCTTTTACCCAGATATTTGGGCAATTTCAGTCCTACAGTTGAGAGAGATTATTTCAGTATTCATGTCGTATAATTTGTGATAACTTTCATCAATATAGGCATAAGCGCCTAACAATTTCGGTATCAACCGTATCTTTTACAAGATTTTCACAATTTAAACGGATATTTATAAATTTTCTATAAAATTTTTAATCTTTTTTTAATAAATTATGAACATGTGGTAACAATCCCAAAAATTGTATATTTAATAGTCATAAGTTAATAGTTACCATAGAGTAGAAGTTATGTATTAGTTTGATTGACACCCCACCCAAAAACAAGCAAAAATGTAAAAATATAGTAAAAGTAAAAATTTGTAAAGACGGCGGTGTGGAATGTCTTTAGAGCTGATTTCACTAGAAAATATCCAGGAAGTTGCTCATAATTACGGGTATTGGGCAATTTTTTTCGGAATTTTGCTAGAAAATTTAGGCATTCCCCTTCCTGGTGAAACCGTGACCTTAGTAGGCGGGTTTTTAGCTGGCAGCGATGAACTAAATTTCTGGCTGGTTCTCGGTGACGCAATTATGGGTGCTGTCATTGGTGGTACTTGTGGCTATTGGATTGGTAGAGTTAGCGGTTGGGCTTTTCTAGTAAAAGTTGGCAGCATATTTCGGATTTCTGAAGTGCGGCTGCTGAGTATTAAAGATCAATTTAGTCAAAACGCTGCTAAAGGGGTGTTTTTTGGACGTTTTTTGGCATTGTTACGAGTTTTTGCTGCACCACTAGCTGGTATAGCTGAAATGCCCTTTAGAAAATTCTTTTTATATAACTTTTTAGGAGCAGTTGCTTGGGCTAGTCTGATGGTGACATTAGCTTTTTTTGCTGGCAAAATAGTCTCTTTAGAACAATTGGTTGCTTGGGTGGGTCAATTTGCGATCGCAGCGTTACTAATCCTCGCTGCCTTAATTATTGTGCCCCTATGGCTGGAATCTCGCCAGGTTAAAGGTGCAGCAGAAGAGTAAGTCAAGCATAAACTAAGTCAGGAGTGAGGAGTCAAGAGTAAAGTCAAAAGTGAATTTTTTTTACTTTTGTATTTTGCTTTTTTAACTCCTAACTCCTGTACAGACAAGGGTTAATCGCGTCTCTACTTCTAACTTCTAATCTGCTTTGACCAAATGCGAGTCGGTAGTCCCCAAACGTAGATAAAGCCTTCAGCGGCTTTGTGGTCAAATTTGTCTTCGGCTCCGTAGGTTGCCAAATCGGGAGTATAGAGAGAATTATCGCTCGAACGCCCAACTATCGTAGAGTTGCCCTTGAACAACTTCACTCGTACAGTTCCAGAGACTTGCTCTTGTGTCTTTTGAATAAAGGCATCGAGTGCAACTTTGAGTGGACTGTACCACAAACCGTTGTAAACAATTTGGCTGTAAGTTTCTTCAATCCCACGCTTGTAATGGGTAACGTCTGCCGTTAAAGTCAAGCTTTCTAAATCTCTATGTGCCTGAATTAGCACCAACATTGCGGGTGATTCGTAGATTTCCCGCGATTTGATCCCCACCAGACGGTTTTCAATCATATCGATCCGTCCAATGCCATGATTTCCCACCGCCTGATTGAGTTCTTCAATTAGCTCAACTGGCTTTTTGGCTATACCGTTGAGGGTTGTAGGAATACCACCCTGGAAACCAATTTCGATGTACTGTGGCTCGTTAGGAGTCTGAGCGATCGCTTTGGTCATTTCATAAATTTCTTCTGGTGGCTCAAATGAAGGATCTTCGAGTAAACCAGCTTCAATACTACGACCAAGCAAATTTTTGTCAATACTATAGGGAGAAGATTTTTTAACTGGTGAGGGAATACCAAACTTTTCCCCATAAGCGATCGTTTCCTCACGACTCATTCCCCATTCTCTGGCTGGTGCGAGGATCTTCAGGTTGGGGTTTAAGGCGGTGACAGAGACATCAAAGCGAACCTGATCGTTACCTTTGCCAGTGCAACCGTGAGCGATCGCATCAGCACCATATTTTTCGGCTGTTTCTACTAATATTTTGGCAATCAGTGGACGAGCAAGAGCGGTTCCTAGAGGATAACGATTTTCATAAAGGGCGTTGGCTTGAATCGCTCCAAAGGCGTAATCTTTAACAAAGCTGTCTTTGACATCCGCCACTAGGGATTCACTTGCACCCGATTTCAGAGCTTTTTCTCTGATTGGCTCTAATTCATCTCCCTGACCTAAATCTGCTGCTAGGGTAATCACCTCTTCCACACCCCACTCCTGCTTGAGGTAGGGGATGCAAACTGAGGTATCCACTCCGCCAGAATATGCCAGGACAACCTTTTTGGCGCGACCCATTAATTTCTCCAGTTAGGACAACAAAGAATGAGTCATTATTATATCTAAACTAATCCACGTATATTTTATTCATACAATAACCTATAGGAGTCAAAATTACGGTTCACTCTCAATACGGTTTGGTTAAGCTCTAAGCAGTATTGAGTAGACCTCTTGCACAAATGAAATGTAAAATTTGCCCATCCTACGGGATCTTGCTACATCCCTCAACCCCTTCTCCCAATTTTGCATGAATAAAAAGTCTAGTTAAAGAAAATTTTCTTAGCTTGCTGCGCGTAGCATTGACCGTAGAAGAAGCCCCGATTATAAATGACAAACGGATTAGGGGGAGTTTACCTAAGTAAACTCCCCCTAATTTGTATTTAATATTAGCTCAGTTTTGAAATCCTTCTACAGGTTAAGGTTAGAGTATAGAGAAAATCTTACTGAGCTTAGATTGATATATTTAATGAGATTGTCTTACAGTTTGTAACTTCTCGTTCTTGCGCTTGCGTAGAAACATACCACCTACAGCCAGCATACCTAATGTAATACTAGGCTCAGGAACAGATTTAGGGTCAAAACCTGTAAATTTGTCAGTTCCTAGATGGAAAGAATGGTTGTCGCTTTCAAATCCACCACCACCTGTTTGGGTAATGACAATCTTGTTGAAAATATCGTTGCTACTATCTGAGTAGAAGTGAAGGTAGCCATTTCCTTCACCGCCATGCTGTGATGCACGAATTGGAGCAACGGGGTTCACATCCTCAGTTGTAAATGATTTGATTAGATTATCGCCATTGTAGAAGGAAAAAACGTTACCAGAACTAATAGCTCCCCAGTCAATACCGAAATAATTGAGGGAACTTGCAAGGTTAATTGTGACTTTATCGCCGTTGAAAACTGCCAAATACTTACCATTATTGACCTCACCATTTGCCCCAGCAGGTGCCCATACATCTGACCTCACACTGCTGGTTCCACTGTTATTTTCAAAAGAGTATTTAGCAAAACCAGTGGTTGGTGCTTGACCATTATTGAAGTTAACAGTTGTCGTACCAGGAAGTTGAGTAAACTCAGAAAAAGCACCTTGGTCAGTTTCTCCATTAGGGCCTGCAATGCCAGTAGTTATTTGGAAGGAAATAGCCTGGGCAGAACCTGCATAGATAAATGAGGAGATTGCAGATAAGGATAGAGCAGCGATACAAGCAATTTTTGTAAGAGACATAATCTTGAAATTCTGTATTTTTAATTGTTGAAAAGTTCGTTTGCGACTTGGATTCATTATGTAGTGTCTTCTAGAAGAAACAATAGGATGAAACTACTGGATTTGTATTTATCGAAAAATTCCTAGATTTAGCCAATAATTTGCCCTATTCTTGAACAGAAATCAGTAGTTTCACTTGCAGAAAAAGTGGATAGTATATCTGTTATTTATCTAAAAGTAAAAAAGTTGTAAAGTTAGCCTGTATATATTAAGAATTTGTATCTTCAGATGTTGTCCTGATTAAGGAACAATTAAGATAACAAACAAAATTTTTTTAAATTAGTTGTTTGCTGGTCAATATAAATAGATTCGTGGTATTGCTATTGGTTTTGAGATTCTTCTGTCGCTATATTTACTTTTTCTTCTGTAATTAACTATGCAACCTGAGTGTTTTGACATAGCTATTAACATGAATTAAACTAAACTCTTGCAATCAACAAAAGAATTTCGACCGATGCATTCAACTGAAAAAGCTGTTGTCCCTACTCACGTTATTGGTTTAATTAGTGGCACATCCGTAGATGGTATAGACGCTGCGTTGGTAGAGATTTCCGGTACAGAATTGGATCTCAAAGTTGAGTTGCTAGCCGGGGCAACATATCCTTATCCAGCCCAACTCAGAGAAAAAATATTAGCAGTTGGTGCAGGCGTTGCCATCTCAATGGCAGAATTAGCGGAAATAGATGATGCGATCGCCCAAGTCTTTGGCCAAGCCGCCCAAAATATTCAAATTGGTCATCAGCAGGCCACTCTCATTGGTTCCCACGGTCAAACGGTTTATCATCGACCACCTAAAGAGGGAGCAGGGGGAGCAGGAAAGCAGGGGAGCAGGGAGAGAGAAATGATCGCTACCCACGGACTAAACCCTAGCTATCCGTTAACAGCACTAGGCAGTCCCTTGGGTTACAGTCTTCAACTAGGGCGAGGTGCATTAATTGCACATCTTACGAACATTACGACTGTGAGCAACTTCCGCGTTGCTGATATTGCTATTGGTGGTCATGGTGCGCCTCTTGTTCCCAGAGTCGATGCTTATTTACTCAGTCATCCCCAAGAGGGGCGTTGTATTCAAAACATTGGTGGTATTGGCAATGTTGCTTATATTCCACCTCGGCATGGAGACTGGCTCTCAAAAATTCGTGGTTGGGATACTGGCCCTGGAAATAGTCTGTTGGATCTAGCGGTGGAGCATTTAAGCAGTGGTGCTAAAACTTATGATGAAGATGGCAATTGGGCAGCAAGTGGTACTCCTTGCTATCAATTAGTAGAACAATGGCTTAACCAAGACTACTTTCATCTACCGCCACCCAAATCCACTGGACGCGAATTATTTGGTATGACTTACTTGCATCAGTGTTTAAAAGATGCCCAAGCATACCAACTCAATCCTGCTGACATACTGGCAACTCTCACAGAACTTACAGCTGCTTCAATTTTTCATAGTTACCACACTTTTTTGCCAGAAATGCCACAACGAGTACTATTATGTGGTGGTGGTAGTCGCAATCTTTATTTGAAACAAAGGTTACAGTTGTTGTTAGGATCGATACCAGTCTCGGCAACAGATGAAGTCGGCTTGAATGCAGATTTTAAAGAAGCGATCGCTTTCGCAGTTTTAGCCTACTGGCGACATTTGGGTATTCCAGGCAACTTACCTACAGCCACAGGTGCACCTCAAGAAGTACTTTTGGGAGAAATTCACCAAGGACAGTCCTGAGTTAAGAACAATAAACAAGATAAAAAATTTCTTCATTCTTTTCTCGCAACTCATCACTGGCAACTTAGCACTGCTATAACTGTAGTTTTGGCGGCACTCGAGCAAGACAGGGAATAAAAGGTGGCTCATACTTTTTTATTGGAACCAGGACGCTGGGCAATGGAAGGAAATTGGCTGGAACGTAATGGTATGCCAATTAGCGTCAAGGGTATGACCTTGGTCGCTTGGAATCGAGATAATTGGTTTACTATGGCCACAAAACTGATTTTTCCAGGTAGCGATCGCTCTGAAATCTCTTTGCAATATAAGGGGCGGTTGCATGATGGAGAGCGTCAGTATACTTTTTTACTACAACATAATATTTTGGGGCAGGTTGAAGGCGAAGGCTGGATTGGTCTGGATACGATCGTACAGCGTTACTGGGTACTAGGCGATCGTCAGCGTCGTAGTGGTTTTGAAACCCTACACCGGATTTCGCAAGATACATATTACCTCAGTAGTGGTATCTTGGCTGGTCATTTTTTAACTAGCACAATGGAAGCTAGCCTAGAGCGTCAGTCAGCTTAAAAGCAGCCCTACCTCATCGCTTTGCTGTTCTTCTAAACCAAAAACTGCCGTTCAAAGAACTCTGGCAACGCACTGGTTTACCAACACCTAATATCTCCTACCCGACTTTAACCACTCATCGTATATTCTTACCGACCTACTGAGTTGTATAGTAAAAAAGAAACGATCAAATTATGGTTAGGATTTTAGTATTTTACCTAACCATGTAGTCAGGAGTTCAGTTTCGTGAATCCTAAAGTCTCCGTTATTATCCCTGCTTACAATACTGAAACTTATATTGGAAAGGCAATAGAGTCAGCCTTAAAGCAAACACTCACTGACATTGAAGTTATCATAGTCGATGATGGCTCAAGTGATAAAACTGTAGAAGTCGCTAAAAGTTTCACCGATCGACGTCTCAAAGTGATAGTTAATCAGCAAAATGTTGGAGCGGCGGCGGCACGTAATCGCGCCTTCAGAGCAGCCCAAGGAGAATGGATTGCTGTACTTGATTCAGATGATTGGTATGCTCCCAAAAGATTAGAAAATCTTGTGTCTCTGGCAAATCAAACAAATGCAGACATGATTGCTGATGATGTTTATTTGATCGAAGACGGTACAACAACTCCTTGGAGTACATTGATTCAAGAAAGTGGAGAACGTATAGATAAAACCTTCCAAATTGATATCGTTTATTTTGTAGAAACTGATGTCTATGGGCAACCAGGGTTGCATCTTGGCTTAAGCAAGCCTCTCTTCAAACGAGAATTCTTGATTAAGAACGGCATTGAGTACGATGAAGAAATTAGAATGGGTCAAGATTTTTGGATTGACATGAAATGCTTAATCAAAGGAGCTAGGTTTTTTATTGAGCCAAAACCTTATTATTTTTACCGTTCACGCCCTGGTTCTCTTGTATATCAAAGCCAATTACCACGTCTAAATCAATACTGCAAAACTACTACTTCTTTCATGCAACAAGACATTGTGAAAAAGAATTCTACTCTAATGCGTGCTCTATCTTATAATCTCTCAGTCTATAAAAAAAATTTAGCTTATCTTCAAGTTGTAGAACCTATAAAACAAAGAAAATGGTTAACAGCATTCACAGAAATCAGGAAATATCCGGGTTTCTTTTATGATTTTATGTCCCGATTTAATGGTATTGTCGAACGTCGAATTCAATACTATGTGATGAATAATAAATCAAGTTTTGATATATATCCTAATCAACAGAAAAAACGAAACAATCACACTTAAAGTATTACAGATTACCAATAAATAATGCATTATTACATAGTAATCATTAACTGGAAGGTGAGACAGATTGTTAGGCAATCAGAAAATGTTTTAAAAGTATTGGGTGAATGTAATTCGTTATTACATAAACTATGTCTACCTTCGTAAACTAATGCGAATTTAAGAGTTGGTTAATCTGTGAAAAATATGTTGCAAGGGCTTGTATATCAAGTTATCAAATTAAACATGGGTTGTTGTCAAATTATTTAATTGGGCAGTTAAAATGTCCAGATATCGCTATGTCAATAGCTTAGTTTTTAGGCAGTCGGCGCGCTCTGCACGCCATTGCTTATGCCAGTTGCGTAAGTCCTGGTGTAGCCAAACTAATGCAGTCTTCTCCCAACACAAAGCAACCTCTCGTAGAGAAGAGGAAATGCCAAGAGTGATAGCGCATTAGTCAAAATTGGGCAAACTAAAACTACACCACAATTTTTGAATGCACTTGTCCTCCCAAACATTTACAACCTGCTTTTGGAGTCGAATTTTCTATGTCAGACCCCAACATTGGTCGCTTACTCAGCAAACGCTACCAACTCCAAGAGTTAATCGGTACTGGAGCAATGGGTCGGGTTTATCGTGCTAAAGATACATTGTTGGGAGGTGTACCTGTTGCAGTTAAGTTTCTGGCTCTATCAATCCAAAATGAAAAGATGCGATTGCAAGACCGTTTTGAGCGAGAAGCAAAAACCTGTGCTTTACTAGGGCAAAAAAGTATCCATATTGTCCGAGTTATGGACTACGGCGTAGATGACAATAACACCCCGTTCTACGTTATGGAATACTTACAAGGACAAAGCCTGAACAATATTATTCGCAAGCAACGATTACCTTTAGCAAGATTCCTCAGTATGGCGCGTCAACTCAGCTTAGGGTTACAGTGCGCCCATGATGGCATCCCGGTTGATGGCGCTATTTGCCCAATTATCCATCGCGATGTCAAGCCAAGCAATATGCTGGTGATTCAAGATCCCAGTTTTGGAGAATTGGTCAAGGTTCTAGATTTTGGTATTGCTAAGTTATTACAGTCAGATGGCGACCATACAAAATTTTATTTGGGGACATTGGCTTATTCTTCTCCCGAACAGATGGAGGGTAAAGAATTAGACAACCGTGCTGATATTTATAGTTTGGGTGTCATGATGTTTGAGATGCTCACAGGCAAAATGCCACTGGTGGCACCAACTCACTCTTTTGGTGCGTGGTATAAAACACATCACTATCAAAAACCACGTTCTTTTGCTGAGGCTGTGCCTGGATTAGAACTACCAAAAGAAATTGAAAATTTGGTGATGAGTTGTCTAGCTAAAGTAGCACGCGATCGCCCCCAAAGTATTACTGAAATCCTCAGAGTTTTAGCATCTTTAGAAAAGCCTGAGCATACACGCAAAATTCAGCAAGCCAGCCATTCCCTCGTTCCTACTACTACAGCTAGCACTGAGCTTGAACAAAAGACCAAAGCCGATTTGCGGGTATCCTGGTCAAACGATGAAATCGCTCGTGCCATTTCCTGGCCCAAAAATAAACCAATTGCCGATATTGTGTTTCCCCAGCCCATTCATACCAATGGGGAGGTTTTACCAGCTTTGTGGGTGATGCTACCGCAAGAGGAAATTCAAAAACGCTTACTCTGTACCCGCTATAACCAATTTCTGTTCATCTCTATCCCCCATCCCATGCTGCTATGGATTACTGTCATCTACAATCGCAAGCATGGCGCTAAATGGTTGCCTTATTATCTCGATCTCAAAACCAGCCTCGGTCAAGAGATTGCCCGGTTACTACAGCACACAGGTTACTATCGCCTCTTATTCTTTGCACGAGAAGCACCAAATCCCTGTACCCACATTTTACTTTCCAGCGTTGCTTCTGCCCAGCGGCAACGACTGCAAGAGTGGGTCGCAATCAGCAATACGTTGATGTCCTCTGCCGACCCGCAAATTAGTAAAAGTTTACTCAAAAACGAGTACGAAAAGATTAAGCCTCAAATTATAACAAAACTGGAAAGTATAGATACAGATTCTCCATACGATCTTTCCAGCTAGGCATAATTTCTTAATGTTACGTGCTTCATCGGTGGTCGCTCTCAGAATGTAACGTTTTATAAACAAAAGATATATAAAGATGTAACTTCTAGTTATATGTATAAAGGGTGAAATCACTAGCTGCTAAAGCAGTGGTATATATAAATTATCTCTGAATCTTGCTCTGCAAATATTCCAGTGGATTGTTAATTTGTGTAGGTTTGATTCCCTCACTAGACGAAACAACAATAATTTTGGCTAAACCAAACAACAGTTTTAGCCTGCAATACTAAAGTTAGTCTAGACTCGATCGGATATGCCTTAGACAATGTTTACTCATTCTTAATTAATTTCGTGAATTGAACTTTTGCGCCATCTTGTGGAATTACTTATCGAAGTTGACGCCCCGGCATCCCCAGCTCTTTTCCTCCTTGGAACCAAGCAAGAGAAGGAGGTCGCCCACTGCGACATTAGAACGACTCTATGCCATAGTGGAACCTGAATCTAAGCCCCACTGGTGCTTCAGAAGCTCTTGATAAGTTGCCTCGCGCACGACCATTTGCTCATAGAGCTTGACTAAAAAATCTTTAGCTTGATCGTGGCTCATGTTTTGCACCTGAGTAGCAAATGAGCAGATGCTGAATTGCTGTTCCAAGGATAGTTTCATTGGTTGATTCATAATTACTCCGAAAAAACAAAGTGTAAAGGTGATATCGCTCACAGAAGTCCAAATGGGATAATATTTGGACTTATATCTGTCCAACATTTGTTCCTCCGTTATTACGAAAGATAACAATTGTTTGACAGATTGCCCACATCCAAAGTGTGGAATTTTTCTGCTTTGATATCTTGCACCTAATCCTACTGATATACCACCCAAGTCAGCTGAACCATATTCCGGAAAATAAGCTCTATTTGGTCTTAGATAGGTATAACTACCTCCCTAATTCCTTCCTGCTTTGCACAAATATCCTTTAAAAAGAATATTTGGTGCTATGCAAAACCCGTCTTAGTCTTTGTGTTTAAAAAGCCTAAGATGCTGTCTCCGCAAGCGTAGAAGAAGCTTCGGAGGAGGGAAATTGTAAGGAGGTTGGGGGATTAATGGTAATAAGCGTGAATTATAGTCGCTTTACCTTATTACGTGCAAGATGTCAATTTCCCAATTTATACAAATTTAGCCTCTTTGGGTGATTTTAGAGGCTAAAAATATTTGTATCAAATTGTAAAAAGGAAAAATGCTCACGCTGAACAAATTACTGAGTATATTTACCAGATTAGTTATTTGTCCTACCCTGCGGGAAGCTGCTGGCGCGTCTATGTCCTTTGTCATTTGTTTAAAGTTACTAAGCATTGACTAATGACCAATGACTAATGACCAATGACTAATGACTATTTTTTTCAAGCGAGACGATGACAACTGTGATGTTATCGTGCCCTCCATGCTCTTTGGCAGCCTCAACAAGAGATATGGCGGCTTTATCAAGCCAAAGACTATCTTGGAGGCAGTTAGCAATCTTCTGCTCGACAAGTTCTTCTGTAAGACCATCACTACATAAGAGCAAGCGATCGCCAACTTTTACATCTAGTGGTTGCACGTCAATTTGATGCAAGTCTTCGCGCCCCAGACAACGCGATAATACATGGCGAAAAGGATGTAATCGTGCTTCATCTAAGGTGATGTCACCGATTTTGATTGCTCGTGCTACCCAAGTGTGGTCTTCCGTCACCTGTTCTAAGTGTGACTCGCGGAAGCGATACAGCCGCGAATCGCCAACATGAGCGCACCAAGGCGACTCTGGGGAGCGAAAAATTACTGCTACAACAGTTGTCCCCATATCGGCGCGTTCGGGATGATTTTGCTGATCCTGCAAAATCGCTTCATTGGCACCCCACAAAGCTTGCTCTAGTAATTCTTGAGAAGATTTAGAAGTTTCCCAATTTGCTACCAAATACGCCTGAATTTCTTCAGTAGCAATCCGACTTGCCTCTTCACCTCCGGCATGACCACCCATACCATCGGCAACAACGAAAAATCGTCCTTCTGGGTCGATATAATAAGCATCCTGATTATTAGAACGAATAAGTCCCGGATCGCTAAAACCCGTGAAATTAAGTTTCATAAATTTTTTGCAACAATTAATACATACGATCGTAACGGTCGAGGCGTAAAAGTAATCGGATCATGATCGCTGAAAGCGCAACTGCAATTAAAGCAGGCAGCAGTGCTAACCATACATAATCCTTAACCACTAAAATAGTAGCTGAAAGCGTGAAACCGCTGATTAACAGAGCATAGCTGATTGAAAGCTGAATACTGCTCTGTCGCCGCAACAGGCGTTCGGTTTCTATAGACCGAACGCGCAAGCGCATATCTCCTTGCTCTAGCTTCTCTAATGTATCCTCTAATCTACGTGGTAGACCAAAGGCGGTACTACTTACCTGAGCTGCTTGGCGACTTAATTCGTTAAGAAAGCTATTCCCCTCAGAACCATTCATATCGGTCATAAGTTGCATTGCATACGGTTTGGCAACTTCCATAAAGTTAAACTCTGGATCTAAGCCTTTGCCTACCCCTTCTAAGGTAGAAAAGGCTCGCATCACGAAAGTGAAAGTTGCTGGAAATCTAAATGGCTGATTATAAGCTATTTCGTAAAGGTCGTCACTGATTGCTGCAACTGATTGATTTTCAAAGGGCTTATCCATAAAATGATCCAGCATATACTGGACGGAACGCCGTACTGGGCCCATATCATCAGTTGGGGCGATCGCACCTAAATTTATCAGAGATTGCACAACGCGATCGCCATCTTTTTGAGCAATGCCAAAAAGTGTTTCCATCAATCCTTCGCGAATGTTGGACTTAATCCGCCCCATCATGCCGAAATCATAGAATATCAAAGCGCCATTTGCACTGACGGCAATATTACCTGGGTGAGGATCGGCGTGGAAAAAGCCACTATTGAGTAATTGTAGTAAGTAGGCTTGAGCGCCTTGACGAGCGATCGCTTTTCGATCCAAACCCGCTGCTTCTAAAGCTTCGTATTGGCTAATTTTAATTCCAGGGAGATATTCCAAAGTCAGAACTCTGGAAGTAGCGTAACGCCAGTATATTCTGGGGACGCTCACCCAATCATAGCCGCGAAAGTTCCGGCGAAAAGTATCGGCGTTACGACCTTCGTTAAGATAATCAATTTCTTCCCAAAGAATGCGACAACATTCTTCGTAAATACCCAACCAATCTCGTCCACGTCCCCATTTGGGATGGTTTTGAAAGTAGCGAGTAATTCCTTTGAGAATTTGTAAATCTATTTCAAATAACTTCTTTAGCCCAGGACGTTGCACCTTAACAACAACTGATTCTCCAGTATGTAGTACAGCTTTGTGTACTTGCCCCAAGCTAGCAGCAGCTAAGGGAATAGGTTCAAAATTATGGAAAAGTTCAGGAATTTTCTTGCCTAGTTCTTTCTCAACGATCGCTTCTACTTGCTCATAACTAAATGCGGGTACTTTGTCTTGTAATTTGGCTAGTTCTTCTACATATTCACCAGGGAATATATCAGCACGGGTAGAAAACAGTTGCCCAACTTTGATGAAGGTTGGCCCTAAATCCAGTAGAGTATTGCGAATCCAGACTGCTTGGGTTTTGCGTCTTGCAGCTTGCTTTGCATCAGTCACACCTCCCGGATAACTCCAAGATTTGTTGTATAGCCAAAGTTTCAACAGTAAGGTCAAGACAAAAGACCAAATGTCCACAAAACGCCGTTTGCTAGAGTATTTTTCCCGATTCCAACGGTATGCCTTCTCTGAATAACCTTGTTCCATATACTTTGTTTACCGTTGGTTTGCGACCGAATCACTTGGAAGAAAAGACACTCTGATTCCTAAACTATTCTTTCTTAAGTGTCATTTGTCCTTTGTCCTTTGTCATTTGTGCATAATTCTTAGCCTAATGACTAATGACCAATGACCAATGACTAAAATTTATGCAGAAGTTCTACGATAATGTTGCAATTCTGTTCGTAACAGGGCAATTTCAGCTCGTAATTCATCAATCTCCGCTTGCAAGTCACCTGAATCAGAACTGGCTACCCCAGTACCTGGGGTAGGTTGACTGGCATTAGCTGTTTCTGCTGCCCGATTTGCTCGCTCTAAAACTTCTTCTGTAAATTGGCGCAGCTGCTCTCTAGCTTCTGCATCAAATTTGCCCAGATCGCTCAAAGCATCGGTCAAGGCGACCTCTAAACGCTCATTAACTACTTCTGCTACCGCTCTGCCTACGAAAAAGGCTTGTACAAGTGGGTTACTCATAAATTTTTGTTACGTTGCACCGCAAGAGAATTATAACTTGCCTGTATGCTTTACGGCTTCTATTGTTGAGGTAGAAATTTGCTAGAAATTTACATAAGGCGATCGCTCGATCGATCCTATTCCAGCAACTCTTGATAATATTGCTCTGGTGTACTTGGTAAATAAGTTGTCATTTGCAAAGTTTGTTCCCTTAACTTGAAACCTTGGCTAATGTTAATCCGGCTGAGGAAATCTATATCGTGGGAAATTACCCAAAGCGCTCCTTGGTAATCATTGATACCTAATACTATTTGTTCAACAGTTTCAATATCTAGGTTATTAGTTGGCTCATCGAGAATCAGTAAATCGATTTCTGAGATACTAATTATAGCCAGCGCTAATTTTGCTAATTCACCTCCACTCAGTACAGAGGCGCTTTTATGAACATCATCGTATTTAAACAAAAAGTGTCCTAACTGTTGGCGTAAAAGCTGATAGCTGAGATTGGGATTAGCTACTTGCATATTTTCCAGAATTGTGTATTTACGATTTACCAATTCATAGGTTTGATCGAGATATACAGCTTTCATGACTGGTGCAAGCAAAACCTCACCTGATTCTAAAACCGCCGTTTGGTTTTCCATCCCCAAAATTGCTTTGACTAAACTCGATTTACCAGAACCGTTTGCGCCGATAATGGCTATGCGATCGCCAGATGATATATGCAGTTGAATATTTTTAATCAATAGACGCTCTGATATTTTCAGATTTGCACCCTGAATATTAATTAAATTTCGGCGCTTGTGATTTTTTTCTTCTAGCTGAATACTCGTTACTTTGGTAGTTTTGACCTTTGTCTGTGCAACCTTTTGATTAGCTTTTGCTACTGCTGCTTCATGTTTCTTTTTTGCAGTTCCGGTAGACACCTCAGCTTTGGTTTTAATCAGTCCTGCTGCCATTATATCAATACTACCATTCAGAAACTTGGCGCGACCGTTGCGACTAGATTGGGCTGCGCGTTGCTGTTCTTGCATCGCTGTGATTTGGGTACGTTTGAGTTCCTTTCTGGCAACTTCGTGCGATCGCAATGCTGCCTCTAACTCTATTTCTTTCTGTTCTCGATAGTACGAGAAATTACCGCCATATATTTTCAAGCCAATAGGTGTAAGTTCCCAGGTTACTTCTGTTACTTGGTCTAAGAAAAAAGGCTTGTGAGAGACAATTACATACGCACCTGTGAAATTCAAAAGAAACTGTCTTAAGCTTTCTAAGGCTTGCAAATCCATGTGATTTGTTGGCTCATCGAGTAACAGCAAGTTTGGCTTTTGAGCTAAACCGATTGCCAAAAACAGTTTAGTAAGTTCTCCACCACTCAAGTTAGCAATTGGTAAAGATAAGTCAACTTTGGTGTGGAATTGTGTTTGCAAAATATCCTCAATCTTCCACCATTCATCAGAGATAGAAATCAAAAAATTAAGTACTGTATCTGCTGTAATTTTTTGTCTGATAGTGCTGATTTGTGGCAAATAATAGACAATACCATTGCAGCAAACTGAACCTGTATATCGGTTAATTTGACCTGCAAGTATCTTGAAAAGTGTTGATTTTCCTACCCCGTTGCGACCAACCAAAGCAATGCGATCGCCCGCGTCGATATTCACATGAACTCTTTGAAACAAAGTTCTATCTACGCTGAGGTCATAGGCTAAATTCTCAGCTAACAATATTGATTTTTTCGGCATTATTCTCAAACCTCAATTCCCAAACTTCCATCCGCATATTTCCAAAATTTACGGGTAAATTAGACACAAAAAAACTCAGCCGCAGACAATCGTCAAACGGTTCTAAATAGATAGGAATGATGACAATATTTTTAGTGCATGACTATGTGAAGTAACCCTGTCAAACTAGTTGCGTTTATTCTTCGTTGACATTTGTTGCTTTAGTGCAACAGGTGTTTGGTACTACTTCATTTGTGCTATCTCATTGGAGTTGTGATGAGGTTTTATATTGACTACAGTGTAGCACTAAGGTATTTCGGAACGGTAGCGATAATAATAGGCGATTACCTACAGTACACTAGGCCTAGTCAACCATAACACTGCTAAAATCAATCCATAACTACTTGATGCCGTATTTATTCTATGACTATTGCTCAAGAATTAGATTCTCAAGAAGGCATCTGTCAAGATGTTATATTCCCTCCTAGCGATTTATATAGCGATGAGCCTCCCTTGGAAAGCGAACTTCATCTAGAGCAAATCATGCTCTTACTCAAATGCTTAAAATGGCTGTGGCGAGATAGAAATGATTTCTATGCAGCTGGAAATCTGACTATTTACTACAGTCCACGCCAACGCAAATCAGAACACTTCCGGGGGCCAGACTTTTTTGTAGTACTGGGATGCGAACGTAAAACCCGTAAAAGCTGGGTAGTTTGGGAAGAGGATGGCAAATATCCGAATGTAATTCTAGAAATTTTGTCTGACTCAACAGCGAATACTGACAAAGATTTAAAGAAAACAATTTATCAAGATACCTTCCGCACACCCGATTATTTTTGGTTTGACCCTTACACACAAGAATTTGCGGGATTTCATTTAGTAGATGGAGAATATCAACCTCTACAAGCAAGCGAACAAGGATATTTGTGGAGTCATCAGCTAGATTTATATTTGGGAGTTTATGACGGTTTATTGCGGTTTTTTACAAGAGATGGGCAACTAATACCAACACCAGAAGAAACGGCAGAACAGGTACAGCAAAAGGCTGAACAAGCCGAACAAAAGGCTGAACAAGCCGAATACAAGACTGAACAAGCCGAACACAAGGCTGAACAAGCTGAACAAAAGGCTGAACGTTTAGCAGCAAAACTGCGGGAGTTAAATATCAATCCAGATACAATTTAGACCAGAGCTATTTCATTTAGGATAATGTCGCACTAAAAACTCCTTAGCTTCAGTCTGGTCTTTAATTACTCCATCTAAGGTAGCAGCAAGCATATCATCTAATATTTGCCGATATTGGGGGCCTGGTTTGTAACCAAGTTTCTTTAAATCATTACCATTCAATAGTGGCTGCACATTAGCCCAAACAGTTAAATATTCCCAAATTTGATGTCTAAGCGATCGCGGACTTTGCACAGCAATTAAAATCAGCATTGGTAAATCATACTGTCGCAACAACTGTACTACTTGACTAGGACTTTGACACTTAGGCAAAGATTCCATTACTTCAGTTTGGGCACAAGCCAAGTTTTGCAAGCGTTGAATGCCATCTTCTTGCAGTTGTAGATTCTTTGCAACTTTCGCCCGATATTGTGGTGTTAGATGGGCAATTAACGCTTCTAAACGCATTTCCCAATGAATCAGGGTTGGTTGCGGGTCAAATCGCCGCAAACAGCTTTCTAACAAACGTAATTTTCGCAGGAGTTCTGGGTCTAGCTTCAGGGTAGGATGGATGCATTGCAATGCCCCTAAGTTATCGAGTAACTGTAAAGCTGATTTCCAGTAGGTGGCTTCTAGGATATGTTTTAGTTCTGTTTTCAGTCGAGTTTGCAGGGCTGGAGTTTTGCTATTCTCTTGAGCAGTGCGATCGTAAACACCACTGTTGATGGCATAGCGGATAAACTCTTCAGTTTGCGGTTCTATCTCAAATCCGAAGCGCACCGCAAAGCGCACGCCACGAAAAATGCGGGTAGGGTCTTCGATAAAGCTGTTGGCGTGTAAAACCCGAATTTGTTTAGCTTGTAAATCTAGTAATCCACCAAAAAAATCGAGTAACTCACCAGTACGAGGGGAAGTCAGGCGCAAGGCGATCGCATTGATGGTAAAATCTCGACGATACAAGTCTTGACGAATAGAACTCGCCTCAACTTCTGGATTTGCCGCCGGATAAGGATAAAATTCTGTTCTAGCGGTGGCAATATCTACCCATAAAGAATCTAATTCTGGGTCTTTGTGCCACAATAAAGCCGCAGTTTGAAAAGCCCCGTGGATTTCTAAGCGGGCAGCAGGGTAAAGTTGTTGGAGTGCTTTGGCTAATTCCACACCAGCGCCAACATCTGCTGATTTGTGAAAGCCATCAACCACAAGATCGATATCTTTAATCATCAAAGTGCCCGATGTTGCCTCAGCTAACAGTAAATCCCGCACGGCACCGCCCACTAGATAAAGATGCCAACCCCGTTTTTCTGCTTCTTGCGATGCTGTAGTGAGTAATTGCCATAGTTGGGGAGCAAGGCGATTTTGCAATTCAGTGCTGAGAGGAATTTTAGATTTTGTTAGCGCAGCGTTAGCGAGTCTGTGAGCGTCATTTTGAATTTTGAATTTTTGTCCCTCTTGGTCTTCATCTCTTTCTTGATGTAATTCCCGTAAGACATCAGTACGGGTGACAATGCCCATTAACTGCTCATTTTCCAATACTGGTAAGCGTCCGATATCATAAGTCACCATCACCGACTCAATTTGTGGCAATGTCGTATCTGGTGTAATCGTTTTGAGATTCTTGGTCATGTAGCCCTTAACTGGCGCATGACTAAATCCGTGGTGTAAGGCGATATCAATATCCCGCCGCGAAATAATACCTACTAGTTGCCCTTGACTATCGACTACGAACAAACCAGAGTGTCCGTAGCGTAATAAAATGCGCTGGGCTTCGGCAATTGTCGTTTCAGGCAGAATCGTGCGGACAGGAGAAGACATCAAATCCCTCGCAGTCAGGGGATGGGGAATTTGTGCTTTTATCCCGTCAAGAAGTTGTTTTAATATTGCCTGCGAATCAACTTCTCTTAGATTTAAAGATGCGGCTTGCGAATGACCGCCACCGCCCAAGAGTTGGAATAATAGGTTAAGATTCGTTTTGGGAATTTGCGATCGCCCAATTACCGTTAAGCGTGAATCCTCTTCACCTAAAGGATACTCATTAGCCAATAGTAAGGCATCAATTTCAGTTAATTCCACAAGTTCCGAAGCAAGACTCGACAGCCCCGGCACAAAAGCCTCTGTTTTCAGAGTTACCCAAGCAACCGTATATCCATGTAGACAGAAAGATTCTAAACTTTCCAAAGATTCAGTTAATAGCTGCTGCAATTGCAAAGATAATCCGGGGTCGCGGTAGGTGGAAATTACTGATAAACTAGCCCCTTGTTGCATTAACCAAGCCAAAGCTAGGGCATCCCGTGCTGTGGACTGATCGTATGTCAAAGAGCCAGTGTCAACGTGGATACCCAAAGCCATCACAGTTGCTTCGGCAGCAGTCAAGGAAATTTCCTGTTGTTGCAACTGCTCGACGATTAAAGTTGTGGTGGCTCCTACCGAGTCAATATGCGATCGCGTCGCGGGAATATCTGATTCTTGTCCTAAGTGATGGTCATAAACTATAATCTCTTTTACAGCAGGTAAATCTAACCACTGGGCAGCTTTACCCAAGCGATCGCGGTGCTGTGTATCCACCACGGTTAGAGAGCGAATTTTTTCTGGACTCACCGAACGGCGTTCAATCAGCGGATATTCATCCCGATGCAATGCTAAAAAATCCCGTACAGGAGGATGAGAGCCGCCAGTTAGCACAATCTTGCTTCCCGATAGTAGGCGCGTCAACCCTACTGCTGCTCCTAATGCGTCAAAATCTGCTGTTGTGTGGCAAAGAATTAAATCCATAGTTATACAGTCATTGGGCACTTGTACTGACCGAACGCGAACAGCGTTTGGTAGAAAAGCCGTAAAGCCTGCGGCATAGCTTCGCTTAAGGCGCAGCCTCTCTAAGAGTTGTATTGGACATTGGGCATTGGTAACGGACAAATGACTAATGACCAATGACTAATGACTAAAATGTTGCAATTTCTGCTAGCTTAAAAATAATAAGAAAGTGTCAGTGTCGCCCTTTAGGATATTCTATCCTTAGTATTTCGCTGTATTGGGAGAAGCAAAAATGACCATAATATTCCAATTTGCCTTGATCGGTCTAGTAGTGTTGTCTTTTGTCCTCGTTGTAGGCGTTCCGGTTGCTTATGCCACTCCCCAAAACTGGAATGAATCTAAAAAACTGCTCTGGGTTGGTTCTGGGGTCTGGATTGGTTTGGTGTTTTTAGTTGGTTTGTTAAACTTTTTTGTCGTTTAGGCGACGGCTTCGCTCTGGCGCAGGCACATAATATAAGAACTAGAGGGGCAGAAAAGCCAAGGTCAAAGGTTAAGGGAAACAAAGGATTTTTTCTTTTTCCTACTAACTTCATTTTGACCGCGCTTTCCTGCTCCTCTACATTTAAATAAGAAATGTATATTGACCAGAAGTATAGTTGATAAAGAGGCAGTCATGGCAGTTTTCGAGGGAACTTTTACCCAAACGGAGCCTTTGCGGTTTGCAGTGGTGATTGGTCGATTCAATGACCTCGTTACCGGAAAGCTGCTAGAGGGATGTCAAGATTGTTTAAAACGCCACGGAGTAGACCCTAATCCCCAAGGTAATCAGGTGGACTATGTTTGGGTTCCGGGAAGTTTTGAGGTACCTTTAGTAGCTCGCCAATTAGCACTTTCCCATCGTTATGATGCTGTAATTTGTCTTGGCGCAGTCATTCGAGGACAAACACCCCATTTTGATTACGTATCCTCAGAGGTTTCTAAAGGCATTGCTGCTGCTAGCTTTCAAACTGGGGTACCAGTCATTTTTGGCATTTTGACAGTAGATACTATGCAGCAAGCCCTGGAACGGGCAGGCATAAAAGGTAATCATGGCTGGGATTACGCCCTGAATGCTTTAGAAATGGCTAGCCTGATGCGACAACTACGTTCTAACCTAGCAGAGCCATATTCTCGTAATAGCCAGTCTTTGCCACCCTCTTTTCCAAGTGCCAGCGTCGGCAATTTAACTGTCGAGTCAGAAGAACTCGGCTAATCCGTCATTAGTCCTCTCTTACAAAGTTCTGAACGGAGGAAACCTCCGTTCAGACTTTGCGCTTTGTCCTTTGTTATTCACTAATGACCATTGTACAGACGCGATTAATCGCGTCTGTACTGACCAATGACTAAATTAGAGGGTTGACAATTACAGATAAATCTGAGATATTGGTATTTGGGTGATGATCGCGGGTATAGCTCAGTGGTAGAGCGTCACCTTGCCAAGGTGAATGTCGCGCGTTCGAATCGCGTTACCCGCTTCCAACTAAAACCTCTTGAATTTAAAAATTCCAAGAGGTTTAGTGTTTTTAGGGTGCGTTGAAGTGTTCGTAGATTAGCTCTGCACTCTTGCAAACTGCTCTGAATGTGGACAGATCGGTTAAAATTAGCCACAATCTATATATTTGGACAAAGAGTTAGACACTAAATATGTTTTAGCAGTTTCGGCTCTGGAAACGCCTGTGAACTCCAAGGCATAGAGATTGGAGATAATCCCGTCTAACTTTGATAAATGATTGTAATATATAGTGACCCAAAGGGAAATTAGCGGGTTTGTTGATGCGTGTTGTTTACGAGCCTAGCCTTCCCAAAGGATTGGCTTTAGGAGTGGTCGCCACCTATGCTTAAAATTGTATCAGGTGTGTCAGCATACATAAATTCCCAAAAACGCAACCACATTACCTTGAAAGCGACAGATGAAGAGAAGGAAATTTTTAAACAAGATCGCCAGCTACGGGGAAAGATTAAAAATAGATAACTCCGTACTAATTTGGCAATTAGTAGAATACTTAAAGTTAGCTGCATCTACTGTTGGTAATCAGGGCAATGTTTGCATCACCTTTTTATGTATATAAAGACAGAAGCCTTTAAGGTGTTTACCAAGGCATTATATTCTCGTAGTTCGTGTAAAACACGCTCAAGTTATTAGAACGCTTGTGCAATCTCAAAAACCCGAAAAAATCGATTTCAATACCGAATACCCCTGTCCCTGTCGTCGCCGGGGTCAGTTAATTCCGATTACGCTGACAGAAGCATTTGGTTGCGATCGCTGTCAGCAAATCTTTGTTGTAGAAGATAATGGTCATGTCCTAGAACAGCTTTCCACCACCTATCCCTACAAACGGGCTTGGCGTTGGATGGGAAATAGTTGGCATGTTGTCCATCCCCGCTTGGGAGAAAGCTATTTGCCTATAGCGCTGGGGATTATTTTCGTGCTAGTGATTATATGGCTGCCATTAGCACTGCGATTGGCAAATGGTTCCAGCATCATTGCTTGGGCAATGGTGGCGGTGCTATTGGCTATCTTACCAGCACTAATGGTCTGGCTTACCTACAGACGTTAACTCAATGACTGTTGAATTGGATGACCACCCCGAACCGATTACTAGTGCCCAACGAGCCTATCAAGCTTCCCTAAAGCTGGCGCTCACAAAGGGAGCAGACCGGAGTCATGCAGTATTGGCAATGGCAAAGGCGATTGAGCGCTCATTTGACGACATTCTAGAAGCCAATACCTTGGATTTAGAAGCCAGTCGGGAAATGGCAGTGCCTGAGTTGATATTGGACTGGCTGAAGCTGACTCCCACAAGGCTAGAGATGACAGTAGACATTTTACAACGGTTGGGGGAATTATCAGATCCGCTGCGACGCGTCAGAACCGCTGATTATCAACTGGAAGATTCCCAAAGTTACACTCAGTTAATGCCTTTGGGAGTGATTGGATTTATTTATGAGGCCTTTCCCGATTTAGGAGCGATCGCAGCGGGTTTTTGTATCAAAACTGGTAATTGTATAATTCTCAAAGGCAGCACCGAAGCCAGCCATTCTAACGCGGTCATCGCTGAGGTACTGCAAAATGCGATCGCAGAAGTTGGTCTAGCTCCGGGTTGTTTAGAAATGATTACAGCAGAACATGGGGCTTCAGTTCGCGATCTTGTTACCCAAGACCAGTACGTGAATTTAGTTATTCCTTACGGACGTTCTAGCTTAGTGCAGCAAGTAGTCCGACAGGCAACTTGCCCAGTTTTAAAGTCGGCGATGGGTAACTGTTACCTTTATTGGTCGCCCAATAGCAGCTTAGAAATGGTACGCTGGATGATTCTTAATAGTCATCAAAGTGAACCCGATGGAGTTAACGCCATTGAAAAAGTACTAATTCATCGTCAAGCCTTGCCATCATCTTTAGCTGTCTTGTGGAACAGCTTGATAGAAAAAGGCTTTGAAATTAAAGGAGATGCAGAACTAGTCCAAGCCTTTCCTCAGTTGCAGCTGGTAAAAGAAGGCGAATGGGGAAACCCTTATTTAACGAGGACAGTAGCTTTTAAACTGGTGGATAGCTTAGAGAGTGCGATCGCTTGGATTAATGAATACAGCAGTGGTCATGCCGACTCCATCGTGACTGAATCTTATCAGGAAAGTCGGCAGTTTGTCTTGGGAGTTAACAGTGCCTCTACCTACATCAACACTTCCCCGCGTTTTTCCCGGAATCCTTCGCGGGGAGATTCAGTATTTCTCGGCATGTCTAATCAAAAAGGTCATCGTCGGGGATTTATCAGCCTGGAAACCTTGACCACCGTTAAGCACATTGTTCAGGGAAATGGTAGGTTTTAAATAATTCGTAATTTATACAGTGTAATTCTGAATTTTGAAGGAAAACTATCTCAAATCACCGTGAAAAATTAAATTCCCCACACCTCAACGGTGCTGTCTCCACTCCAAACAAATAGTTTCTGTCCATCTGAGCTAATTGCAAGGCGAGTAATTGACGATGAATGACTTGTGAGACTACAAAGTTCATGTCCTGTCCGAATATTCCACACTTTGATAATTCCATTTTCTCGACTACCACTAAGTAAAAAACGTCGATCGCGGCTGACAGTAATTACAGGCATATACCCTGAAAGACTTAAGGTACAAATTACTTGTTGGGTTTGCCAATCCCATATTTCATAGTTTTGGTCAAAGCCTTGTTCTTCAGTCACTAATATTTGCGAATTTGAGTAAATGGGATAACGGCGATGAATATTTTCGGAGATAAAAATAGAAGGTGTTATCTTGTGTTCATTAATATCCCAAAATGTTAGTTCATAGCCATCACGAGTACTTACAAAAGTTTGACCATCTGGGCTAAAAGAAACTCTCCAAAATTCCTCCGACTGGATATTTGTACTGAAAATCTTCTGCTCTATTTTTAAATCCCACACCTCAACCAAATCAAGACAATGCCAAAGTCCTAAAATGCGATTATTAGGTGCGATGTCTACGACGGGCTACGCCTACGCGATTCGATCAAATTCCTTCGTTGCTTCTGGCTGGAATGTGCATATTACCTGTTTTGTTTGCATATTACACACTTGAATTATGTTCTTATAATTACAAGTAACTAAGGTTTGTAACTCTTGGCTTATATCTACACAAAATATCCTACAAACTTCATCTGTATAACTCTCAATAGTAAAAAGATACTCAAAAAATAAATAGAAGTTGTATTCCCGTCATGCCAGTTTAGCTCTTGGCTCTGTACTTTCCTGAAGTAGCCAATAAGCTGCTTCTTGAACATCAACCTTTGAGTTTTGTAAAGCTTCAATAATCAAGTCTAAGCCAGCTTCTCTATACTCAAAAACATCTAGAAGGGCATCAATTTTTTGTTTAACCTTTCCATACGCCAGCAATTGCTTAACTCTTTCAATCTCTGCCAAAACTGTATTATTAACTGTCATAAATTCTTTAGTACTTTGGTGGTGGGTCTAAACGAGCCACAAAGTTTTTTTAGTCCCAATGCCCAATCCCCTAATTCAAATTTAAACTTAACAAAATCTTAATTTCTACTTGATCCTGGATTGCTAGGTTCCTTGTGTTTAGTTGAGCAGCAATTAGGAAACAAGTCAAATCAAGCCATTATTTGTGTTTTTGGCAATTGACCCTCCTGAATGCCAACTGTATTTACATCTGGGAAGGGGTGAATATGGAACTTATGGATGGTACACGCCTGCTAGCAAATCGGTGCAAACGGCGGAATTTTTTGTTAGGTGCAGGATTCTTAACAGGGTTAACAATCGCTAGCCAATGGCATCCGGTATTGGCTAAATCAAGGTTTTCTAGCTATCCGTTCAGTCTTGGTGTTGCCTCTGGCGATCCTTTGCCGGATGGTGTTGTTATCTGGACACGACTGGCTCCCAATCCACTCTCTGGAGGTGGAATGCCACTGGTAAATGTTCCAGTGCGGTGGCAAGTCGCCCTTGATGAAAACATGAGACGGGTGGTGCGGCGAGGAACAGTGCTGGCGACACCAGAGTTAGCACATTCAGTTCACGTTGATGTCTGTGGACTAGACCCTGACCGTTGGTACTGGTATCAATTTCAAGTGGGTAGCGAAGTTAGCCCCATTGGACGGACTCGCACAGCACCAGCATTTTATAGCTACACCCAACAGCTCAACTTTGCTTTTGTCTCCTGTCAAGACTGGCAAAATGGCTACTATACGGCTTATCAGCATTTGGCTGAGGAAAACCTCGACCTTGTGGTTCATCTGGGTGACTACATCTATGAATACGGGCCACAATCTGGTGGGCCCCGCCAACATAATAGTCCAGAAATTATCACTCTTAAAGACTACCGTGATCGCCACGCCCTCTACAAAACTGACCCAAATCTTCAAGCTGCTCATGCGGCTTTTCCGTGGATTGTCACTTGGGACGATCATGAAGTTGACAACAACTACGCTAACTTAATTCCCGAAGATAACCAAACTCAAGAGGCTTTTAGAAAACGCCGAGCTAATGCTTACCAAGCTTACTACGAACACATGCCCTTACGTCTGTGTTCATTGCCCAAGGGCCCAGACGCGCTGCTTTATCGGCGGTTGACTTTCGGTAATTTAGCTGAGTTCAATGTGCTAGACACGAGGCAGTATCGCACTAACCAACCTTGTGATGATGGACTTAAGCCTCGCTGTTCCCAAGCTTTCGATACAAATGCTACCATGACCGGCTCAAAGCAAGAACAGTGGCTACGAAAAGGGTTAGACCAATCGCGATCGCGCTGGAATGTGATTGCTCAACAGACCATGCTAGCCGAGTACAATTTCAATAGTAATCCAGGTGTTGGTGTCTTCAATGTGGATCAGTGGGACGGTTACGTGGCTGCGCGTAATCGGCTTTTGAGTTTTCTCAACCAGCGCCAACCTTCTAATCCAGTGGTAATTACTGGAGATATTCATTCTAGTTGGGTACACGACCTAAAGCTTGACTTTAATAACCCAAACTCACCGACGGTAGGCACTGAGTTTGTAGGAACTTCAATCACCTCTGACTTTCCCACCTCATTTATCGCTCCATCTCAAGCTGCCCTAACTAATAATCCCCATACTAAGTTCTTTGACGGTGCTTACCGAGGATACGTCCGCTGCAACCTGACTCCAAAACGCTGGCAAAGCGACTATCGTATTGTATCAAGCATCGTTGACTTGAATGCTTCAGTCAAAACCTTAGCTTCCTTTGTAGTCCAAAACGGACAACCAGGGGCGCATCCAAGTTAAGCAAATCTCACAAGTCATCAAACAAACCCTCCAAATATAATCTGGAGGGTTTCAATATAGTCTTAAATATAATTTCGACTATTAGAATATCTGAATTCGGAGCTTGTTATCCCACATTTTGCGGGTGTTCCGATAGAGTAATCCTATCTGAATTACTAAAACTGCAAAAGGCTTAAAAAGCTAGAGAATATGGGAAACTCAAAAGGAGTGTAGACTATATTAAGTGGGAAGCGAATCGCCTGTTAAAGGTTATACTAAATCAATTTTACTATAGAGTTATTTTGGCATTTATTTGCAATACTTAACTTATCTATAATTAATAAAAGTAAACATAGATTAAAAATAATAACTAACATCATAATTTATTAAGTTCATTAGACTAAGTTAAGAGTATGCTGAATAGTTGAAGTCTAGTTGAAAGTTTAAGTAACTAAGTGCAAATAAACTTAAATATTTGTTTAGTTTTTTATCCTTTGTCATTTATTTGAGTGTTAAATACTAAGAAATAAAGTTTATTTGTATCAACTTACTAACTAGGCTGTCAAACAAGGTGGTGAAAATCTGACCATAGCCAAGTACCAACAGCGAAAACAAAAGTAAACTTCACAAAAATTACGTAAAATGATCAGAAGAATTTTGCTGGCTGTATCGGGATTGGGACACGCAGAGGAAATGCTCAAAACCCTGAAAGAAATCCCTTCAATTCAATCTGCAAAAGTTACAATTTTGCATGTTGTTCAAGCACAAAGAACTGCTACTACCATGACAGCTAAATGGGAAAATGGTGGTAAAATTCTGGCGAATGCCATTCAAACCTTGAACTTAGATCCTAGCCAAGTTTCTTCAATTTTGCGTGAAGGCGACCCTAAAGATGTGGTTTGCCAGGTCGCTGATGAAATCGATGCTGACTTGATTATTATGGGTTCACGCGGACTGAAACGGCTGCAATCGATTTTATCGAACTCAGTTAGTCAGTATGTTTTCCAGCTATCTTCTCGCCCCATGTTGCTGGTAAAAGATGACATTTATGTTAAAAGAATTAAGCGCATTATGGTGGCAATAGACAATTCTGATTCAGCAAAAAATTGCTTGAAATTGGCATTGTTTTTACTGCGAGATATTCCAGGCGGCGAGTTAATTTTAGCAAATATTAGTACAGATTTTGGGGGTAAAAAATCGGAAATAACCCAGGTTAACCCAGCTAAAAATCCAGTTTTAGCAGCCGCTGTTGCAGAAGCTGAAAAACAAGGCATCCAATCTCGTTGTTATATCAGCAGTGGCAAACCTGGTGAAGAAATTTGTCGATTGGCAGAAGAGTTGAATATAGACTTATTATTGCTCGGTTCTCCAGATCGTCGTCCATCGATCGCTAAGAGTTTTGTTGATATAGATCGGCTCATCGGATCTTCTTTGTCTGACTATGTTCGAGTCAATGCCACTTGTCCTGTATTGTTAGCGCGGACAATCGCTTAAAGTAAACAGTGCTGAGTATAATAATTGTTGTCATAAAATAGTAAAGAAGTAAGATTTTTATTGTCTTTGCTATTGGGCACTCAGCACAGGCTACGCTAACAGCACTAAATGGATAGTTAATAAATAAAAACCCCTACACTATTGGCGCAGGGGTTATTTATTTTATACACAAACTCTTAACTATCTTTTCCACCTTCGCGGCTAGCAGTTTGGATGTACAGAATTAGTAAAAACACAGCCGGGACTAGTACGAACAAAATGCTCGCTATGAACCCCAGGTCATTAACTTGCATGGCAAGAAAGCCTCTCTTAAATTTCCAGTCAACAACATTAGGATAGCATTATCGATGACAGAGTTATACCAATTCAAAATTCAAAACTTGTACTGAGCTTGTCGAAGTATTCAAAATGTCCGCGTAGCGTCTCGTAGAGAGGAAACTCAATTTTGGTAAGTATTTTGACTACTGACTGGATACATAACAAGTTTGAGAACTTAAGGCTTCGTGACTACGCTGACTGAGCCATTCACTAAAGTTTGACAGGCAAGGCGGTAATTTTCTGGCTTTTTCTTGAATTTCCGGTTTTCTACATCTGTGCGGGGGGAAAGATTTTCTAGTCCTTCGACTATCTCCACAACACAAGTACCACACTGACCATAACCACCACAATTGGTCATCTTGCCAATCAATGTATATATGTCAATGCCATTTTGTATCGCCTTAAGCCGGAGATTAGCACCATCTGCTGCCACTACTTCTTTATTTTCTTTAACGAATTTGATATTACCCATAACTGATTCCTCCTTGACTGTAAGCTTGGCTTTCAAGGCTTCATATTGACATAGCTTGATTGATATCTTATTTATTATAATAATTCATTGCAAAATATTAATAAATATTAATTTTCTCAAATCCGAGGCTGCAAAAAAATAGGACAGGTAGTCTACCTGTCCTATAAATTGAACAATAGATTAACTTATCTAAATCCCACAGCTGCTTGCCAAACAAAAGCAAGCAACAAGAAGAATACAGGGATAACTGGGAGAACGTCTACCAAAGGATCGAAGATTTGGTAAGCTTCTGGCAGTTTTGCTAATAAAAGTGCTGCTTCCATGTTTGTTTAAATCCACCTATCCAACACAGCTTTCATAATTGAGAAGTATCTTAACATGGTTTGGTCATTGGTCATTGGTCATTGGTCATTTGTCATTTGTCATTTGTCATTAATCCTCTGCTCTTTGACTCTCTATTTCTCATCTTTGCTTTCTTCGGTGAGCCAGTGACCAAATTCTGCGACAAAGCGATCGCTTAATATTGCTTCTCTAATATGCTGCGTAAAGCGAATTAGTTCGGTGATGTTGTGAATGCTCAACAAGGTATAAGCCAAAATCTCCTGCGATCGCACCAAATGAGATATGTAAGCACGGCTAAAATTTTGACAAGTGTAGCACGGGCAAGTTTCATCTAATGGCGTAAAATCTTCACGAAACTTAGCATTTTTTAAATTCCAGCGTCCGCCTTGAACTATCGCTGTACCATGTCTTGCCCAGCGGGTGGGAATGACGCAATCAAATAAGTCTATACCAGATGCGATCGCGATCGCCATTTCCCGATAAGTACCTACACCCATCAAGTAACGCGGCTTTTCGGGGGGTAGAAGCGGTGCTGTTACTTTGACAATCTCAGCCATCAATTCTGGCGGTTCTCCCACACTCACGCCACCAATGGCATATCCGGGCAAATCTAACTTAGCCAAAGCTTCCGCCGCACGGCAACGCAAATCCAAATACACCCCCCCTTGCACAATTCCAAACAACGCCTGATCGGTGCGTTGATGAGCCGTTATACAGCGTTCTAACCAGCGATAAGTACGCTCAGTTGCAGTTTCAACCTCTTGGCGAGTGGCTGGGTAGGGCGGACACTCATCAAAGGCCATAATCACATCAGCCCCCAAAGTATTTTGAATCTGAATGGATAGCTCTGGTGTTAAGTTAATAATTTGTCCATCATGGGGCGAGCGAAAAGTTACGCCTTCTTCAGTAATTTTTCGCATCTCGCTTAAGCTAAAGACCTGAAACCCACCCGAATCTGTGAGCATTGGGCCGTTCCAACCCATAAATTTATGCAACCCACCACCCCCAGCCACGATCGCTTCTCCTGGTTGTAGGTGAAGATGATAAGTATTGGATAAGATCATTTGTGCCCCAGTATCTCGTAGCTGAGATGGAGTAATAGTTTTGACATTTGCCAGCGTTCCTACTGGCATAAATCTGGGGGTTTCTACAAGACCGTGAGGGGTGAAAAACACTCCTGCTCTAGCTTTTGTCTGACTACAGCAAGCAAGACATTGAAAAGAAAAATTCGCACTCATGCCATTTGGAATTTTAGATTTTAAATTTTGGATTGTGAAACACTAATCGGTAAAGAGTTTCAAAAATCCATAACTAGTACAACGCAGCAGAAATAAACCTACCATTTCATTACAGCCAGAAAACCCAAAATTCAAGCATGAGTGACTTTTGGCTTTTGCCTTGCGGTACTAGCAGCCATAAAACCAAATGGTATTAGGGCAAAATTAATAATATTTGGCTAAATTATGGACAAACATCAAGATTGGTAGTTGAGTTTTAGCGAACACTTAAGCATTCATTACTAACCTAGTTACCAACTTTACGAGTATATACTCTAAATAATTGTTATTTAGAAAGAATCAGAACAGTCATCGTCAATTTCTGCATCCCACTTGGCTGAGAGTACTTGTTCCATCATCGCTTCTATAGCGCTGACATTGAAGCTTCGCTCTCGTCGCTCTTGTAAAGGTGTCGATCGGGGAATCAACCGCAGACACAATCCTTCTTGCATCAAATCGAAGTAGGTTTCTTGTTGCGACGACTGTTTTAGTTCTAAGTAATCAAAACTACAAACATTCAGATATAGCGCGCGGTTAGCCACTAAGGTAGACCTTTGCGGATTGGCAAAAACTTCCATCACATCCCCTTCACCCTCGCTCAGTACCTTATCTTCTTGGGTGTAGATGTAGTGGACTCGACCTAAATCTGCCAGCAATCGCCGGATGTCGAGCTTATTCACAATGATGCCCGTGTTAATAATGCACGGAGCTGGTATCCTGGTGTCGGGTAGATGATGACTCATAGGAAAATTGCGATTGAGCTAAGGAGAGCAACAACATAGCTAAACTGTCATAATTGAATAGCTTGTTTACTCCCTACATTTAAAAAAATATCAATTTTATGGGGCAATCGTCTAATAATTTGGAGTAAGTTTTTAGTTAACGAATACAAAACACAAATTTTGCTCCTTGATGGAATTTTAACTTCCTAAGTTAATCATTTTTGTATAAAAACATACTCAAAATTATTTATTTACCACTTAGACCAGCATAACAAAATTTTCAACGAGAATGTTTAATAGAAGTAAATCTTATTTAAAGTTTTAAAGTCTACTGATGTCGGTTCTACCGAAATTATGACTATTATCCAGCAATTTCCCAAAAATTAATGTAATTCAGATGACGAAACAGCAACAGTGGTGGAAAAAGCTGCTGTTAAAGCTGGCAGCTAGTATTATTTTTTACACAGTTATTCCATTACCGTATTTGAACGGATTGGATTTTCAAAGAGTAGCACGTCTTGCTTCGCTTATCGGAGTGATGATTGGGGGAATTTTAGGGTTGCTAGATACGGGGATGAACTATATTAATATGCCCGTGTTAACTCGTAGTGCTTTAGTAGTAAGTGTCTGGATTGCCATAACTGGAGGATTGCACTTAGATGGGGCAATGGATACTGCCGATGGTTTAGCAGTGGGCGACCCAGATCGGCGACTGGAGGTGATGGCAGATAGTGCTACAGGAGCCTTTGGAGCAATGGCTGCGATCGCCTTAGTGCTACTGAAAATAACAGCTTTGACGGATATGCCAGAAAACCGTTGGTTATTGCTGATGGCTGCTTGTGGCTGGGGACGTTGGGGACAACAACTAGCGATCGCCCGATATCCTTATTTGAAAGCAACTGGTAAAGGCGCGCTTCACAAACAAGCCATTCGTTCTTACAAAGATTTGTTACCAGGATTGTTGTTGTTGTTTAGTTTGAGTGGTTTACTTTGGCTAATAGATAACCAGCAGCTATTTCTCGCACTGACAATCATAGTTGTTGGAAGTGCGATCGCCACTTTAACTGGTGCATGGTTCAACCATAAACTAGGCGGACACACTGGAGATACCTACGGCGCAGTCGTTGAGTGGACTGAAGCCTTATTTCTCTGCGTACTGACCGTTTTTTGACAAATGGGGAGCAGAGAGGAAAAAGGGAACAAAGAAGGACAAGGGGGAATTGTTAAATAAATCTCTCCCTTGTCTCCCTTGTCTCCCTTGTCTCTTCTCCATGCCCAATGACAAATGACCAATGACAAATGACCAATGACAAATGACCAATGACAAATGACAACTTTATTTAATCGGTTGCAACTTTGTCACTTTGAGTTTAAAAGCCCCAACTCCAGTTTCTCCAAAAGACCGGACACGAATAACATAATTCCCTGTCTCTACAATGCGAGTAAAGAGTAAGGAATTGCTACTACCATCAGGGCCATCATCGTTTTCTGCCAAAGTCGAACCATCAGGTGCCAGCAGTGTGATGATGCTGTCAAAGTTTTCCGATGACAGGTCAACTGCTAAATTATCGCCCTTCTGCAACTTCACAGTGTAATCACGGGCAAACCCACCTTGACCTGTGGGAATATCTTTGTCTGAAAGGCGATCGTCAATTTCAGTACTGTTAGATAAAGGAATTGGACTATACAATTTATTTTGAGCAAAAGCTGCACTAGTACTAATGCCTATTGCCAGCAATGTGGCAGGAATGATGATGAGTTGTTTTAAACCTGCCGCAAAAACTTTATTCATACATTTCAAGCAATTTTTCTACAAAAATAGGGTAATTAGGTCAATTTATGCACTTATCTGCCAAAGTTAGACTATTAACTCTTGATTTATCCGTCTTTGACAGCAGTAGCTACAGCTACTAATCCTAAGACCACAATTCCATACTGACGAAGTGTTTGCACAGCAGACCTGGCAGTAGCACCAGTAGTATAAATGTCGTCCACTAACAGCACTGGAACATTTGGAGGACGATGGCGAAATTCTTGCCCAATAGCAAAAGCTTGGTTCAAGTTTTTTTCTCGTTTAGATACCGACAAACCAAACTGCGCTTCAGTTTCTCGCACTCTTGCTAAACCGTTTAGTTTCAATTTTAATCCAGTTATTTCACAGAAACTTTGTGCTATCAGTGCGGCTTGATTGTATTTACGTTGTTTTTGTTTACTAGCGTGAAGTGGGATAGGAACTACTACAGGCTGGCTATCTCGCTTCGGTGAATTTAACAACCATGCTTCCCCTAACCATTGACCTAAAGGACGAGCGATTTGGGGTTGATTTTCGTATTTCATCGCTGCGATCGCTCGTTTCACTGGCCCACCATATTCCCCCCAGCCAAACACTGGTATAGGCTCTTGCCATAGAGAAATCGGGTCTTTACGTTGACATTTTTGCAGTTGTCTGGTGCAGTTATGACAGAATTCTTGGGAAGTTGTGCGTTGACATAGAGGGCAATGGGATTGAAGAAAAAGATTGAGTAAGCCTGTGAAATTTTTAATCCAAGCGTGCATTTAGAATTGTCCTTTGTCCTTTGTCATTTGTCATTTATCCTTTGTCCTTTGTCCTTTGTCCTTTGTTTTTAGCTAATGACTAATGACTAATGACTAATGACTATTGACCAATGACTTAACATAGATGCGATCGCACCTTGTTGTTTCCACTCCTGTTGCTGGAGTGTAGCCATTGCTTTCATACAGCTTGACTGCTTCCACCAAAACACTGGCGGTTTCAATCCAAATTTGTTGAAAACCACGCTTTGCGATCGCTGCTTCTAGCTGTTGTAACAAATATTTCCCTAATCCTAAACCCCTGATGCTGGGTAAAAGATACATTTTGCGGATTTCTACAGCTTTTTCACCTCGGTGTATGGGGTAGTATGCCCCAGTACCTACTAACTGACTTTGGTGTTCAATTACCCAAAACTCTCCCCCAGTAGCTAAATAACATTCCTCGACTTGCAGCACATCTTGGTCAGCACCCTTGGGTTCCCAACCCAGACCGTATTCTGATAATACATAACTGATGACTTCGGCGGCTCTTGTGCGATCGCTTTTCACCCAATCACGAATTAAAAAATCTTGATAATAGTTTTTCATTACCATTTGCTGGTCAAGTTTACCCAGAAAAATTTTCCGCATCTATATCCCAATTTACTCAGCAAATAGCAATTCTTGCAGAGTTCATTTCCAGCTGTAATCTCAAGGCGTGAATTATGTCCACAAATTCGGGAATTAATTCAGTCACTTTCCCAGGTGATTATTCAGGGAGATGGTATCGATCGGCAAGTGCAGAACCTAGCAATTTCACTTCTGCTGCAATTTAAAAGCACTTCTTGCAAAGTAGTTTCCTTTCCTAAATTCTAAATTAGATAATGATTCTGAAAGTTAGATTTATTTAAAAGTTTAAAAGCTATTTAGAATATTGAAGCAAACACCAATTGGCATTCATTTCTGGTGGCAAGGGCTGACTTTTCACAGTATTTGGAAAATTTTGATATTAAACAATCGCTTGCAACAGAATTTAAGAAATAAGAGGGGTAAAGGGAAAAAGGTTAATAATAGTCTCCCATTATTAGAGAAGCAATAGCTTTTTACTCTTTCCCTTGTCCCTTAGCGTTCCTGATAAATAACTGATGATACACTTCCTGCTCCTGCCTTCTTGTATTAAGGCAATGTTGCTTCAGAAATGCTCAAAGTTTTGTTGTCGTCGGCTTTCGAGGACTCATTTCCTGGAACGGATGCAGTTATCTCCCCAATGGCACTGTCATTTGTTCCGGTACCAGGACGCAAGGCACTTAAAGCAGTCTTAATCACAACAGCTGTAGGTACTGCCACAATTACACCCAACAGTCCGCCAATTCTTGCCCCTGTTAAGACCGAAATTAAAATCCAAACTGGATTTAAACCAGTAAAACTGCCTAAAATTCGGGGGGCAATTAAATTTTCGAGAATTTGCTGTACAATTACCGCTGCGATCAACACTCTCACACCCATTGAAAAATCTTGCAACGCTACCAACAGTGTAGTCAGGGCGATGCCTACAGAACCGCCAAAGGGAACGAGAGCCATCAGGCCAATAGTTAGTCCGAATAGCAATCCAAAGGGCACTTTCAGCCACAAAAAGGTAGGAATAAGGGCTGAAGCCATACAGGTAGATAAAATCAACTGGGTGATGAAGAAATTTTGGAAGCTGAGGCGGACTGTTTTGGAGAAAGGATCGCGGAATTTATTAGGTAGCCACTCCACTAAACTTTCCCAGAGTTCACCCCCATGCTGTAAAAGATAAAAAGTCAAAACCATAGTCAAAAGAATATCTAGCAGACTAGTAACTGTCAGTACAGCTAGATTTAAAACTTGTCCAGCGATCGCTTGTAATTGTCCTTTGACGCGATCGTTGATTTGCACCACTAAAGCATCGAGGTTAATCGGTATGCCAAAAGTCTCAGCTTTCCCGTTTAAGATCATTAACTGAGAGCGTCCAGAGTCGATTAAATCTGGCAAACGCGCCACTAGTTGTTGAGCTTGGGTAAGAGCCAAGGGAAAAAGTGTCACACCCAATGCCAATAAAATCGATAAAGCCAAGAGAAATACTAAAATAGCAACTTGCTCTCGCCTAGCACCATGATGCTCCATCCAGCTCACGGGGTAGTTGAGCAGAAATGCCAGCACTGAGGCTCCGACTAAAATGACTATGAGAGAATGGAAATAATTGAAAAATACCGAAATTGCCCAACCATTGAGAACTAGCAGCGGAGCGAATAGCGCGATCGCCCCGATTCGCGCTATTGGAGTAAATGTTTGCCACCAGTCGAGTAGCTTACGTGTCTGCATTTTGAGCTGATTGCGGAATAGAACTAAATGAAATTTTTCTTTACAGCTTATTATCTCTAACTATATGAGTCTTATTCATCCTTCTAGTTTAGGAGTTAGACTAACCCCAATGAAGAATTTTGAACCGAAAGACAATGGGGACTGGGGAATGGGGACTGGGGACTGGGGACTGGGGGAAGAAGAGGGACAAGGAGGACAAGGAAGAATTATTCCAGAAGTCTCTTTTTTGTCTTCTTCCAATTCCCAATCCCCAGTACCCAATCCCCAGTACCCAATGCCTAAAACACAGTTGCTTTTACATTTAGTTCCGATCGTCGGCTTTTTTCCATCCTTGTGGACGCTCTATCGAGGCCAGGGCAATCGGGAACAACTTGCTATTAGTCGTCTGTCTATTACTTTGGCACTTACTTGGCTGTTGAGTTATCTATTATTAGCTACCGGGGCAGCAACTTCAGATTTTTTTGGGCTACGTCTATTTATCCTCAATAGCTTTCTCACATCAGGTTACTTTTTAGTAAGTATTTGGTTGATTTTGCGCCTAATGCAAGGCAAATCTAGTCGTTTACCAGGGTTTAGTAGTTTAGCTGAACGAGTGCTTGGCAAGTATTTATCTTAATTTTTTCAGGCGATAAATTGTCGGTGTTTTTACTGAATTTTGGAAAATTTCTGGCAGATTTATTTATATATCTAGTCAAATCCAGTTTATTATTGCCATACTTCAGTAAAACATCTCCAGGTTGTCCCAAAAAAAGAATAAATGCTGCTATAAGTGTTGTGGTTGACACTACATTAAAAAAGTTAGCACCGATAATTAAGAGTTAGCTATTATGGGTTGATTTGTTTAGGTGTTTTTAGTCTGCAAAATTACTGAATTTGATTAGTGAGTAAGTGTGAGGAAGTCTGTGACCATTCAAAGAAGTTCGGCGGAAGAAAACCAGTCGGGAAAAGCCTCAAAGTCCAATAAAAAAATTCCCCAAAGCTCAACATCGGGACGGTGGCTGTGGTTTTGGGTAGGTATGGGTGGTATTGCGATGGTATCTGCAACTGCGGGGGCGCTTTTGGCAGTGTCTTTGACGAGTACGCCTTTGCAACAAGCGCAGCTAACTCCAAAGGATGAGGCGGCCTTTGATAGCGAGCGCATTTCTGGAGGTGTGCTGCGATTTTCAGAATTAACTCGTCCAGTGAATCTTTTGGTGATGGGAATGAGTGTACTTCCCCCAGATATCCAAAACCCTCCTGAAGATACCAAAAATCTCAGATACCTGCCCCAAGTCAACTCTTTTGATGGTCTTTCTGATGTGATGCTCTTGGTCAAATTCGATCCAGAGACGAAAAAAATAAATATGCTCTCCATTCCCAGAGATACCCGCACGGAAATAGAGGGGTATGGAGTGAAAAAAATTAATGCTGCCAATGTTGACGGTGGGCCAGCTTTGACTGCCAGAACTGTCAGTAATCTCTTAGGAGGAGCAGGAATCGATCGCTATGTCCGAATTAACGTTTTGGGAGTTGCCAAGCTAATTGATGCTTTGGGTGGCGTGACTGTCTACGTTCCTAAAGATATGAAATATCAAGATGATTCTCAGCATTTGTACATCAATTTGAAGGCTGGTAAGCAGCACCTCAATGGCGAGCAAACATTGCAATTGCTGCGTTTTCGCCATGACGAACTTGGTGATATTGGTCGGATTCAGCGCCAGCAAATGGTCATGCGTGCTTTGATGGAGCAAACACTCAACCCGGCTACTGTTGCTCAATTACCTAAAGTTCTTGATGTCGTGAAAGACCACATTGATACTAACTTGACGGTTGAAGAGTTAGTAGCGTTAATGGGTTTTGGGGTGCGGACAAATCGCTCTAATATGCAAATGTTAATGCTGCCAGGTCGCTTTAGCGAAAAGAATGAATTTGATGCTAGCTATTGGTTGCCCAACAAAGATGGGATTGCGAAACTGATGGCTCAACACTTTGGTGTGGAGTCAGAACAGGAACAGCTGGCAACTACAAGTAACCCACGCTCTTTGCGTGTAGCAATTCAAGATAGTACAGGTGGCGATCGCTCGAACCTCCAACCGTTAATTAGAGCCTTGGAAAAATCTGGATATCGCAATATCTATGTGGCCAAGGCATGGGGTGAACCTCTAGATGTAACTCATATTGTCGCCCAACAGGGAGATGGTGACAGTGCCGAATCAATTCGCAGCACTTTGGGATTTGGAGAAGTGCGAGTGGAAAGTACTGGCAACCTTGCATCGGATATCAGTATCCAAGTAGGTAAAGATTGGTTGGAACAAAAATCTATTTTGGAGAAGTCGTTGACACCCTAAAAGGTATATCTGCTGACACTGAATTTACTACCTGGCTCAGTTCTTGGAGTTTAGCTGCTGCTACACCATTGGTTAATAATTCTTCTGCTTTAGCTAAACCTCCTGCCATATCTGAACAAATACCACTGCGCCATAGATAAAATCCGCCATTCCACAAGGCTGTTTGCATCAATTCACCTGGTTTACCTGCCAAAACCTCTTGAATATCCGCCACCAGTTCTTCAGTAGTTCCAAGGGGTACGTTCTTGGTAGTAAAGCCGTAATCGCGCGGTACGAGGTGCAATCGTTCTACCTCTTGGGGTGCTACGGATGAAGATAAGCTGATGATTGCAGTGCGATCGCGCGGTAAGTCGCAACTACCTTCCAATCCTTTGATTAATGTAAATTTTGTTACTCCCCGCAGTCCTAGAGCGGTCTGAAACATCCCTTCTGTTGGTGGATGGACAAACCCAGCAATTACGTGAACATCACCAGCATAAGGACACCAAATTAGCTCCATTGTCGCCAACGGCGGACGTTTGCCAAGTTGGTCGCGGTATTCCCAAAGACTTGTAGTTAAGGGAAAATGCTGAGGTAGATAAATAAAGCCGATTCCTGTTTGCTCAAACACTTGTTGAGTTTGGGCTATGGGTAAAGTAGTCCAATCGACTCCTAAACCCTGCCAAATATCTATCAGAGGTAAGCCATACTTCGTTGGTAGGCGATCGCCACCATGCATTACCACTGGTTGTCCCACTGTGGCGAGTAGTAAAGCTGTGACGGGACTAATCGGTGCCGTGCGTGTTCTACCATCATAAGGGATGCCAAGAGCGATCGCTGGTCGCCCAGAGGCTATTGGTTGCAGTTTTGGCCCCAATTCCTCATAAGCATCCAACATTCCGGCTAACTCTTCTCCTGTAGGACGCTTGATTCGGTGAGCAATCAAAAAGGCTCCAATTTGGGCTGGTGTCGCTTCACCCAGCAGCATCATTTTAGTAGCGGTGGCTGCTTCAATACGAGTTAAATTCTTAGATGTGTGGTTTCCGCTGCCTACTTTTTGCAGAAATTCCCGAAATACATTGCTCATTTTTCCTTTGTCCTCTGTCTATCGTCATTTGTCCATTGTGCTTTGTCTTTGGGGATAACCGAAAATGACTAATGGCTGAATTTTAGATTTAAGAAGGTAAAAATGAGTCGTCAACAGCAGAGTTTACTAAATTATTTAGAGACCATTTATAAAGTAAATGTTTGAAATTTATCATCAGGTAAACCTGATTACGTTATTTCTGCAAACTCTGGTTATCCCAGTTCTGTCTCATTCAGTCTTGATGGTAAGATTCTAGCGAGTAATACCTATGAATACGAGATTCAATTGTGGGATATAGCAACAAGAAAGTTACTCTGTAATTTATCCGGCTATTCTGAACCAATAACCACCATATTATCTTTTCAAGATAAATTAATTAGTAGCAGTAGTGATAGTACATTAAAAATCTGGGCTAAGTCATAGTTGCTTCCGTTGAAGCAGCAAAGTTACACATTGCTCGGATTTAACTGCCGACATATTCTTACTTTTACTTTTTTTCAAACGCAGTAATAACAAACTTGGACATTTTTTGTTATTCTCGGTAGGATGATTGCTATTCGTTCACCAGAGGCAGAAACACGTTTCATCTGCTCTGTCAGACTTGCTCTGCGATTGAAGAAAAACAGGTAAGAAAGGGGGGAGCTTATTTTTGAAGAATTAGCAGAGTATAGGCAACAGCTTGGGCTTTTGCCAGCAGGTAGTGAAGATGACCGCTCCACAATCGCAAAGTTAGAAATAGGTGATAGTGTATTTTTTGGTATCAGTGCAGGCAGTAATCCCAATCGCAGAAAGATTACACTTAAAGTAAATCCAATTAGTCGCACCCACGCTGAAGCTGATGCCTTTCAACAAGCCTTTGATACAGGATTAAGAGGAGGAAAAGCCCGTTTAACAGTTGACCGGGATCTTTGTAGAGCGTGTGGTCAAAACGGAGGTGTGAAAGGAATGGCTAGACAGCTTGGTATAGAAGAAATAGAAGTTATTAGCCCTAGCGGTCGTCAGACAATTACACTGATGTGAGGTAATTATGTTTATAACAAAATTTTCAGTTGAAGATTGGATTGGTAATCAGAACAAGGATTTTGTCGAGCAAGCCCATAGTTGGCAAGAAATAGAATCAGCTATTAGAGAGTTAGACGGGCATCACAAAACACTTATTACCTTAGAAACAGACAGTGAAGCTCACATGGCTGTGGGTGGTGGTTTAGGAAAATATATAGTGTATTTGACATTTGACAATGAGAGTTTTCATTATCTTGTTGACCCATCTAAATCAGATATGGATGAATTCGTGATAGTTGGGGGGCAAGAAGGTGTTTATCCGGCTAAGTCCTGCGTTGACTTGAATACAACCCTTAAAGCTGCCAAAGCTTTTGCAGAGCTTGGGACAATGGAAGAATCAGTCCCTTGGGAAAAAGATGAAGTTTTTGAGCGAGTATAACAAAGTCCCCTGGAAGCATGTTCCATTGGCATCCCGTTTTCAAGTGATAGTAGATTGCATTGCATACTGCTCGCATATCAGTTGTGCGCGGATGTCCTCCTTCTTTGGGTGGTGGAATTAACGGAGCCAGGATTTCCCACTCCATATCATTTAAGTCTGTGGGATAAGACTTTCGTGCCATGAGTACCTATGTAAATATACTGTATATTAAGTATCTTACTCCTTCCGATAATCCCCTCCTACTCGCCTTTAGATTTACTTTATAAATAGCCTCTTAGCTCAGAAGTTTGTCTATCTTTAACAAAGGGCTTAAACTTCTTGTTAAGCCCCAAGTCTTGTTAACTAAAATTTATAAAATCAGCTTTCTACTACACAACATATACAGTGAAATTAACTAGATTATCCTGACCAAATCGCAGTGAATCACCGTTAAGTAGTCGATACTGCATACCGGGAGTCAAAGGATTGTTGTTTAAATAAATACCATTTGTACTCATATCAACAATCATATAGGAATTTTGCGACCAGTCCCAATCGACTCGCGCATGACGACGAGAGACTATTCCCTCACTGGGAATGCCGGTCAAGTCAATTTCTGGCGGCGCTATTCCTGGACTCTGACTGCGGCGACCGATATAACCTCCTTCTCCAATGAGGTGAAATTCCCTGCCGGTGCTATGAATCAGCTTTAAGGCTGGCGCTCTTTGAGGCGGGGGGGTATAAACAGGTGGTGTTGGTTGATAGGAAACTCGTGGCTGATAGACTGTTGAATAATCAATCGGGGCTTGTTGGGGAGTTTGGTAGTTAGGTTGGTCTGTAGGCGGCCGCTGATACTGAACAGGTGGTTGACTAGGTTGTTGTTGAATAGGTGGAGGTTGACTAGGTGTTTGTGGTGTAGGAGAAACTACATTACCCACTGGGGTAGAACACCAAGGACAAACCTTAGCATTGTTAGGCAGGGCGCGGTTAAAATATTCGCAACTAGGATTAGGGCACCGATTTGCAGGCATAAGACTTTATATCATCAGGCATAGGTTGTAAAGCTACAAGACCTACTTTACTAAGTAAACACTGACCCTGACGAGTAGTTAGCATCTGGGCAAATGTAGAACCACTAGGTAGGCGGTTGCTGTCTTTAGGGTACACTACAAAAATAGGGTATCCCAAGGGGTAGCTTTGGAAAGTTGTGACATCAACATAATAATCATCATGTTGACACAAATCATCTGAGGGATTAATTGAGCGCCGATCGCGTTTTTGAAACAGAGGTTGAATAGCAGACTTTTTAGCATCTGCGATCGCTAGAGGATAGCCAGTACACTGACTCGAAGTTTTACTGATAATCCCAAAACTGATAATACCAGTAGTTCGCCCATCTAAAGTTTCACTGCGTATCAGGTTTTGGGTTTTTGTTGTATCAAGTTTAGTAACTTTAGCTGCAAATAAAGCTTCGTCTTGAGGAGCATTTTGCAGAACTATTTGTTGAAATTTACTGATTGCTTCCGGTTCGGTTGGGGCAAAAGGTTTCACAGGCAGATTTGGAAGTTTAGGATTAATTTGCTGCCAATTAGTAATTTTACCTGTGTAAATTTGACGCAATTGCTCGAGATTGATTTGCCCCCCAAGAGCATTAGCAAGATTTGAGTCTCTTTTATTAAATGCGACAAAAACAAGTAACCCATCATAGGCTACTGCTTTTTTCGCAAGTTTATCTGTAATGTTGTCTACCAGACTAGTAATGGCAAAATCTTTTTTATTTGTTTGAACTTCTTCGATACTTTTAATCGGATTATTTATATTTGATGACAAAACAGATTTATAGTCAAATGTTGCTGTTGCATCTAGCTTTGGTCTGGTCAATAAATCTCCTAAACGGCTGTTGTCTACTAATTGCGTTAAAACAAAACTCCATGTACTATCTTTTTCTCCTGTGTAAGTAAATTGTCCAGAAGGAACGTTAGGGACTTCGGAAAAATTCTGCACAAGTTTAGACCATTGGATATATTGATTAGGATTATCTGTTTTCCTACCCCAAAGCCAATACCAAATTCCGCCACCAAGTAGTAATAAAAATAGGATTACTAGCAAGATTAAGGGCGTTGGCAAAGGCTTTTTTAGTTCTTGAGAACCTGGCGATGGCTGCGCCAACGTCTTTGACGAACGCACTGAACTTGAACTTTTAGCACGATCTTCTTGAGGAAGTTCTAGTAGTGCTTTACGAGCCGCTTCTGCACTTTCAAAAGGAGTTTCCAGCCCCATTAAGCGATAAATAAACTGCTTTAAATAGCTATCAGTATCCGGCCATTGTTGATGATCTCTAGGATTGAGAGGCTGGTTAGATGAAAAATTAGTTGTCCGTCCTACCCATAAATAAAAGGCTAATAATCCTAATGATTCTAAATCTTGCTCAGGTCTGGCGGCAGCAGGTTGAGGAATAATCGGGGGAATAAATAAGTTTTCCCAGATAGCTAAATCACAAAAATATATAGAAAACTTTTGATTATTTTCTACTTTAATTAAAATACTATCTAAATTGATATTGCCGTGAGTGATACCTAGTTGTATTTGATTGGAGGGAAAACGCAGTTTTTGAGTGTGGAGAAACTGGAGAGTTTGTAAACCTTGGTTTAGGACTTCACGCACCTCAAGAGATGTCATTGCGCCCTTTTCTATGAGATATTTACCTAAAGTTTGGGATGACTCTATGCCTTGAGTAATAAGATAACAGCGTTCTCCTTTTTCATCTGCGATCGCTTCTTTCGTTTCCACCAGACGGAAGTTTTGAATTCGACTATCGGCTAAACTTACCCCACCTACCCGTTTAAAAGTCTCTTTTCGCTTTTGAGTCTCACTTTCATTAAAAGAACGATTGGGGAGCAAATATTCTTTGATGATTACAGGTTGTTTGTCTTTAAGTTGAACACCTGAATATAAGCGGCCTAAACCGCGCACACCGACAAAACTAGTTATTTGATAAGTTCCCTGACTTCCTTTAATCTCACCCTCCTGTGGTAAAGTTGCTGGAAAACCACATTCCAAGCAAAACTTAGCACCCTTGATTTGCTGCGCCGTTTGGAAAGGGCGATCGCAACTTAAGGGAGAATTGTACGAGCAGGGGTATTCTTGATAAAAAGATTCAAATGAAGCCATATACACAGAGTTTCGTGAATTGCGCCGACTACTTCCGTCGCGCTCAAGCGTGAACTAATCCTAACTTGAGGGCAGTTACAATCGCTTGAGTCCGGCTAGTAACCTTTAATTTTTCAAAAATACTGGTGAGATGCGCCTTAACAGTAGCAACTGTTACATATAAATGTTTAGCGATTTTTTCATTAGAAGCACCTTGAGTTAACCAGTATAAAACCTCTTGCTCTCTTTCGGTTAAATGCACCTCATGACATGCTTTTACACAAGAATCTGAATAAGCCTGAAAAAAACGGAAAAATCGACTAGCAACTTCTGAAGGTAGATAAATTTCTGACCTAGTTACAGTATCAATAGCTTCACATAATTGGGTTGCTACACGATTTTTAAACACATAACCTGCGGCTCCTCCCTGCATCGCTCTAAAAATCCAGTCGTCTTCTTGATGAGCCGACAATACTAAAATTTTGCCACTGTAAGCAGCTTCTTTAAGACGTGCCAGAACTGTAATTCCATCACATCCTTTCAATTGCATATCCAGCAAAATTAAATCTGGACATTTCTGAGTTATAAACTTTAAAACCTGCTCAACAGAATCTGCATCACCAATAACTTCTACAGGTAAAGCAGAATTAATACTATAAAAATTTAGGAGAGTACGTAATCCTTGACGAAAGCGTTCTTCATCATCTACAAGTAAAACCGAAAGTTTATTATCATTAGCCATATCTTTAATTACGAATTACGAATTACGAATTATAAATTAATTCACGCTCCTTGGTCGAGGCAAAATCATCGAAAATTGTGCCCCACTTTCTGATAAAATTTGTGCCCAGATACTTCCTTGATGATCCAAAATAATTTTTTTAGCAATAGTTAAACCCAGTCCTGTACCTCCTTTACGTCGGGAATAAAATGGAGTAAATATTTTTTGTAAGTCTTCTTGAGACAATCCTGGCCCTCGATCGGAGATTTTAATTAAAACTTCATCTTGAAAAATTTGCCAGCTACAGGTAATAGTTCCTGAATGAGGGCTGAAATGAACGGCATTACTGAGGATATTATCAAAAACTTGTTTCATTTGTAATTTGTCTATCTTCAGTATTGTCGATGTATCGGGAATTAATATTTTAAGTTTTTTCTGATTAATTAGAGGTTGTAAATTTGTGATACTTTCAACCACTAAACTTCTTAAATCTTGAAGTGTTACTCTTAATTTTGCACTTTGACCGCAATCAATCAATTCATTTAAATTAGTATCTAAATCTTGTATACTTTCGCCAATGATTGTTGCTTGCTCTTGCCAAGGGCTATCTTCTAAACCTAAGCATAAATTATGTGCATACAATCCTATAAGTCCTAAAGAGTTACGCAATTGATGACCGACTCGATGTAAGATATCTTCTAAAAGTTTAATTTCAGTTTTTTGTCTGCCATAATCCAAGGAAATATCTACATACTTACTCAGTAGCATAGCAGAGCGTTTGACATATAGTTGTAAACTCGACGAGAGAGGTTCATGAGTAATGATTTGAATATATTCAGTTTTCTGATTTCTATAGGATATGGGGCAAATGTAAGAAATAGATGAAAAGTCCTTAAGCTGAAATTCCTGTAAAGTCAAAACAGGCGGAAAATCTGTAAGCCATGCTTCTGAACGCAAATAAGCTAAAGTTTTTGGGGAAAAAGGAACTTGGTCTTGACCATAATTTATTACCTCTTGATTAGCTCTTAATAATGAATCATGATAGACAATTCGAGCGAAAAAAATTGGATACTGACTAGTTAACTGCTCAGACTCAAGCTGACAAAAGCTTTGAATGTCAGAGGAACTCAAATAATTAGAGCCATTGTCTAGTTTTTGTACAGAAAAGCCTAGTGTCATAGCTTCACTCGCTTTTTGCAACTAAATGTTTTTACTCTTCTGCTGACCAGTATAAAATTATGCAGTCTCAGGAATGTTTATTTTTTTGTTAAGTTCTCTTTTAAGATAATTCATAGAAATAATTATTAAGGTTTGTATTCACACGTGTATTATCAAGCTAACTTTGCTGTGTAAACAAGTTTGTAGTAAAAACTTTAGTCCTAATGTTAAGCACTGAAATGCTTACTACGTACCCAAGCTTTCGTTAGCTTAATGGACTACTTGGGATGTCTTTTCAGCCATTAGTGTCAAGTTAAGATGAAATCACTGGGGTCAACTAGTATAGCTAGGGACACTTCGGCAAGCTCAGTGCATCGCTGGGGACTGGATGAAAAGTCTTTTTATGTTTAGGTTTTATCCTCCTCAATTTAAAATTGAACAAAAATAATAAACGACTGCCCGAATTCAATAAACGACTGCCGGAATTCGACGAACATACTTTTGACATTTGGGCTTCTGCCTTAACTTGACAACAATGCTTTTCAACCCACCCCACAAGAAAAAAATGTAGTGCGTCCAATTAAGAACTGCTCCAGATTAATCTACAAACTGAAGTTGCGACTTTACGGATTCTTGACCCAATACCCGATTTAAAAAATATCGACAAAAGTCTAATTAACTTTAGAAGCCCGATACATATACTGTAGATGCATCTGGATTAGCTACCAGCAGCACATCTTCATGCTTATCTTCGTTCTTCAAACTTTAGCCGAAATTCTCGCTGGAGGAACCTCACTTACCAGTACAGAGCAAATTGACTTTAGCCATCCTGGTAATCGTAGGGAAGAGGGAGCAGGCCCGACTCTCAATTTATATATTTTTGATATACGCGAGAGTAAGCAGGTACAACATTCTGGCAGGCAAGTAGAACGCAAGCTAACACGCGCTCTACAACCTGCCACTGTAAATTGGGCACCAGCTTGGTTTGATGTTTCGCTGCTATTAACAGCCTGGGATAGAACAGCTTTAGGTGAGCATCACTTTATTAGTGAGGCGTTGACTGTGCTGTTGCGCCATCGCACCTTGGAAGAGGAGTTTTTGGTTCCTGAATTACGGGGCTATGGTAATTTGAACATGACAGTTGCCTTAGAGCCGCCAATTGAGATTGGCTCTTTATGGAGCGCTCTCAATGTGCCATTGCGTTCAGCCTTATATTTGACAGTTACAATACCCTTCGAGCCACAACCAACTCCAGTGCCTTTGGTTTGGGAGCGAATTTTCAATTTGCGAAATCAATTGTCTCGCGATAGTGACAGTTTAGTATTAACTAGGCGAGTTGCGATCGCGGGTATTGTCAAAAGTGCGGTGACAAATTTGCCGCTGGTAGCAACAGAAGTAGCTGTGAGGGGAACTGACAAGTCCATATCAACTACTAAAGAAGGGCTGTTCTTCTTTGAAGACCTTCATTTAGGTAATTATGTTTTGACTCTGAATCATCCTGGCTATTTACCCCAAAACGTCAATGCATTGGTAGATAACCAAAGTAATACTTTCAAAGAAATATTTCTAACTCCTGAATAATTAGATTTTTACTGACTTGGAGAAACTTTCATGGCTAGACTTGATTACTTTGCTCCTGGTGTTTATATCGAAGAAATTGACCGGGGTAGCCGACCAATTGAAGGTGTTAGCACAGCAGTTGCCGGATTTGTAGGCTTTACAGAAGATGTTCGCGGTGGGGCTGAATTATACAAGCCCATGCTAGTAACCACTTGGACGCAATTTTTAAACTACTTTGCCCGTCCCAACTCTGACGGCTTCACCGACTTCAACGCCTATTTACCCTTTTCAGTCTACGGCTACTTTATGAATGGTGGCGGTCGTTGCTGGGTAACAAGTATTGGGACTCAGTTACCAGGCGCACCTAGACCTGCAACTCCAGAACCGGCTACCCTCAGAATCAACGCTCGAGGTAATCGTCCAGCCCTGCGCTTTACTTTGCGCCCTGAGCAAGCATCAGGTGGATTAGTAAATATTGTAATTATTGATGGTTCGCCCCGAGCTCTACCCGAAGGTACTGAAGGAGAAGCGCCTCCCAATACAGGCGAATATTTCACCATCGAAATTCGTCGGGGAGATGAGCTTTTAGAGCAATACGAGAACTTGAGCATGAACCGCGACCCTAATGCTCAAGTCGCAACTTATGCGCTGACAGCATTGAGAAATTCGATGTATGTCACTGTAGAAGACATAACTCAAAGCGGACAACCTTTAGCTCGTCGTCCGGTGAATGGTCAATATGAACTAGCGCCGCCCATTGTCGCCGCCACACCCGATAGATTTTCGCAAAATTTAGAAGGGGTTCGAGACGATCGCACCGGGGTACGCGGTATCTTTGAAGTTGATGAAATCACCATGCTGGCTTGTCCTGATGTGATGCGGGCTTATCAAGAGCAAGTACTGAATTTAGATCAAGTCCACGGTATCATCGAACTGATGATTAGTATGTGCGAGGGTTCTGCCAGTGGCGATATTCCCAATCCGCCCAACCGCATGGTTGTACTTGATTCGCCACCGGAAGCCGTCAAACCGCAACAAGTGGTGGAATGGTTGAATAGATTTAACCGTCGTTCGATGTTTGCGGCCCTTTATTATCCTTGGATTAAAGTACCGAATCCACGCGATCGCGGTAATCCAATTTTAGTACCTCCTTGTGGTCATGTGATGGGTGTTTGGGCCCGCACCGACGAAACCAGAGGAGTTTACAAAGCCCCAGCAAATGAAGTTCCCAGAGGCGTAATTGGTTTAGGCTATGACACCAACTTCCGCGAACAAGAACTATTAAATCCCTTGGGGATAAATTGTATTCGCAGCTTCCCCAATCGAGGTATCCGCATTTGGGGCGCACGCACTTTAGTTGAGCCAGATAAAACAGAGTGGCGTTACATCAGCGTGCGTAGATTAATTAGCTATATCGAGAAATCCCTAGAATTGGGGACTCAGTGGGTAGTTTTTGAACCGAACGACCAAGATTTATGGGCGCGTGTAACCCGCACTGTTAGCAACTTCTTAGAGCGCATCTGGCGTGAAGGTGCTTTATTTGGGGCATCTCCAGCCCAAGCATTTTATGTCAAGTGCGACGAAGAATTGAACCCACCAGAAACCAGAATTTTAGGACGTTTATATATTGAAGTCGGAGTTTGTCCCGTAAGACCTGCGGAATTTGTTGTTTTCCGCATCAGCCAATGGAATGGCATTGAAGATAGCGAATAGAGCATTGGGCATTGGGCATGGGGCATGGGGCATTGGGCATTGGGCATGGGGCATTGGGAAAAGAATTCTTATAACTCCTAACTCCTAACTCCTAACTCCCAAATCCCCATTTCAAAATTAATCACACACTAAGGAGTCTAAAAGCATGGCAGGCGAATTTTTAACCTCTTGTAAGTTTTACTTCGAGGCTGACGGAATTACTGATAAATTCATCAAAGAAATTAGCGGACTAGGCGTTGAAAATACACCAGCGCAAGAAGTTCACGGTTCATCTAAGGGCGCTAAACTCATGCGTCAAGCTACACCAACTGTTGTGAAATTTACCAATATTACAGTAAAAGTCATCGCCACTGATGATATAGACCTTTATAAATGGTATCAAGACTGTAACGAAGACATGGGAGACCCTCGCAAGTGGGCACAGAATCGTAAGACTGGTTCGGTGGTTGCTTACGACCAACAAGGCTCTGAAAAAGCACGCTGGAACATTGTCAATTGTTATCCCTGTAAATACACCGGGCCCACCTTAACAGCCTCTGGTGGTGATATGGCTAATGAAACAGTTGAATTGGTTCACGAAGGAATTAAACGAATCAAATAATTAGTATTTGCAGTAATTAACAGTGGTACAATCCGCAAGCCGAATTCCAGAAGTTCTGACAGCCCATCGGTTCTATTTAGAACTGACATTAGAAGGTCAAAACGATGCCAATTGTTTCTTTTTGGAGTGTCAAGGCTTTAAAAGAACACAAGAGGTTATTGAAATTACTGAAGTCACTTCTCAAACCTGGGGTACAAAAGGGCAATCAAAAGGTCAGGTAGTAAGAACCAAGCTTCCTAGCAATTCCAAGAGTGGTAATCTCATTCTGCGTAGAGGTACAACTAACTCTATGGATTTTTGGAAGTGGTTTGAAAAAGTCGAAAAGGGTAATTGGTCACAGCAACGTAGACTTGTTGCTTTGTCTATTTATAATCAGGCAAATCAAGAAGTGGCTAGATTTGAATTAGCCGGTGCATGGCCTGCAAGTTACAAGATTGCCGATGTCAACGCCCGCAGCCATGACATCGAAATTGAGGAGGTGGAGGTTGCTTTTGAGGAATTTAAACGCGTGAAATAATTAGGAGAATTATGTTTCCCACAGAGTTTGAATTTACACTGCCAAAGGGGTATCTAGACTCTGAAGGCAACCTCCACCGCAAAGGTGTAATGCGGTTATCAACGGCGATAGACGAAATTGCACCCTTGCGTGACCCCCGCGTTAAAGCGAATCCCGTTTATGCCACAATTATTATCTTGTCGCGAGTGATTACCTGTTTGGGTGCTTTATCAGAAGTTACTCCTGCAATCGTAGAAAACTTTTTTTCCCAAGATTTAAATTATCTCCAAGATTTTTACCGTCGAATCAATGGCTTGGAAGGCGAAACTTCCATACCGGAAGATACAGTAAATTCTCCCGAAGCACTTCTTCATAATTGAATTGGGCATTGGGTATTGGGGAATGAGGAGCAAGGGGCAGGGGAAAAAGTTCCAAGCTACGTCTGCAAGTATCAAAGACTCATTAAAGGAGTTCAAAGCTTCATTAATGAGTATCAAAGCCTCATTAAAGGAGTTCAAAGCTTCATTAATGAGTATCAAAGCCTCATTAATGAGTATCAAAGCCTCATTAAAGGAGTTCAAAGCCTCATTAATGAAGTTAGCCTCGTTCCCAGCCTGGAGGCTGGGAACGTATTCCCAGAGGTTCTACCTCTTGTCAACAAAGAGGAGGCAGAGCCTCCCAGAATGGGTTCCCAGCCTTCAGGCTGGGAACCAGTCAGAAAAGACTCATTAATGTAGTTTAAAGACTCATCCCCTATTCCCAATCCCCAATGCCCAATGCCCAATGCCCAAATAAAATTAACCTATGCGCCGTAAAAAGGATACTCTCTGCACAGAATTTGCTTTCACTCTTCCTAGAGGATTGAGTGATGGCGAACAACGAGTACATCGTCATGGAGTGATGCGTTTAGCCACCGCTAAAGATGAAATTTTGGTGCAACAAGAGCGCAAAGTTCAAGAAAATCCGGCTTACGGTGTCTTGGTAATGCTGGCACGGGTTATTACTCGCTTGGGCAGTTTCAATTCTGTTAGTCCTGATTTACTCGAAGGACTGCTTTTACATGACATTGCCTATCTTCGAGAATTTTACAATCGAATCAATCAACAAGGCAATGTACACATTCCGACACAATGTCCCCATTGCAATACTCAATTTTCAGTGGAGCTAGAACTAGCGGGGGAGTCGTAAGCTACCCCTCTGATACTTTATATGAGGAGGTAGCTTTTATTGCTTATCATTTCCACTGGTCACAAGATGATATTTTAAATTTAGAACATACTACCCGTCAGCGCTGGGTAGCAGAAATCAATAAAATTAACCAAAAATTAATATGAAAGTTAAAGTTAGCTACTCACCAAATTTAAGTGAAGTCAATGAAGTTGACCTGACCACAGAAACTCCAACGAGAGGAGAATGGGTAATAGGTCGTTCTCCTGATTCTGATTTAGTGCTAGACAGCCCTGATATCAGTCGGGTACATGCTAAATTTTTTGTTAAAAGTGGAAATTACTACTTTGCTGACCTTGGCAGTAGAAATGGTTCAATAGTTAATGGGAAACAGGCTGAAAAAGATCGACCATATTCTTTGAGTGATGGAGATATTATTCGGATTGCAGATTATGTTTTGATTTTGGAAGCAGTTGCTCCCGCTTATGAGCAACCAGAGACAGTCTTTAGAATTATAGATCCTTCACTGTTTTCTCGATCGCGATCGCCTGAAAATGTCAGCGCTGCCAATGTTGTTAATCCAGTCCCAGAGGTAGTTAGCGAAGTTCCACCGCCAATTAGTTCCGAAGTAGAAGCACCCCCTGCCTCAGAAATCAGCGAAATCTCAGAAGTTGTTTCCACTCAACCTGATGATGTTATCCCAGTTGTTGAGACACCAGAAGCAGTTAGCGAAGTTCCACACGATGTTCGTGATGATATTGTGGATTTGCGGACATTAGTTACACCAGAAGTCAGCGCCGATAGTGAAAAAGTTGAAGTTCCAGAAGTCAGCGAAGCCTCAGAAGTTTCTTTGACTGAACCTGATAACGGCATAGCTGCACCTGAAAACATCATTGAAACTCCTGAAGAGGAAAGTGTTCTTCCAGAAGCTAACCACGATGAGGCTGTAGATTTTGAAGCAACACCGGCGACAGAATCTACTTTCGTACAACAGCGTGATATAAGTGCTACTCCAGACACTACCTACGACGAGGATGCAGAGTTAGAGGCAGCACTAGCAGCAGAAGTTACCTTCGTACAGCCACGTGATATTTTGAACGAAGTTCCTGTACAAAGCGCCACTCCTGAAGCTACCTACGATGAAAATGCAGAGTTGGAGGCAGCACTAGCAGCAGAAGTTACCTCCGTCCAGCCGCGCGATATTTTCCACCATGTATCTGAGGAGGAAAGGGACATTCCCGAAACTACTCACGATGAAGTAGTGAATTTGGAGACGCCAGTAGTAGAAGAAACCAGTGAAGTTGTTGAAAACGAAGAGATTCAGCCACAAGCAGCAGAGGAGCAGAGCCAAGTTACACGGGATATCATTGATGAAGCAATAGATTGGGATAGTTCAGTTACAGCAGCAGACAGCGCAGATGTTGAGGAAGTAGAACCTACTTCTACGGCGGATGAAACAATAAGCGAAGTTCCTGAAGCATCAACTGCACCTGATGATGCCGTTGCGGAAGTTTTAAGCAATCAATACATTGATTTGAATAATGCAAGTGCTGAAGAAGTTAGTGTATATGTCGATGGTGTTGCTGCACAAATAAGTAACATTTCTGACTCAGCTGATATTCCATCTTTGGAAACAACAGAAAGTGGAGCTACTGATAGCATCAGTCAAACTATTGAAGAATTTCCGCAAGTAGAAGAAGCTCATTTTGATGAAACTCCAGAAGAAACAAATGTTAGTGAGTCTCCTCAAGCAATCATTGAAAGAAATATAGTACTGATTGCTCATGAAAGCAAGAAATCAGAACTTGCTGAATTGGTTTCTCAACATCAGGAATTTTTCTCGCAGAGTTTTACAATTACCTGGCCATCTGTTAGTGAAGTTTTACATCAGCAGGCAGGGATAACTATTAGTCAACAAACTCCCGCACCAACTTCTGGAGGATATCAAACAATTGCTTCATTGGTTGGAGCCGGAGAAATTGTAGCAGTTATTTTCTTGCGAGATTTGCTGCAACCTCAGCCTGGTCAAGCAAATGAAGAAGCACTGTTAAGATTATGCACTATTAATCAAGTTTTATTGGCTACTAATTTGTCAACAGCAGAGGCGATTGTGCATTATCTGAAACACATCTAGCAATTATAAATGAGTTATGAACAAAAAGATCCCCGATTTCGTAAAAGTTGTCGGGGATTTGAGTCTTTTGGGGTTTACAAGTAAAATATGATGACTATATTTTTTGAAAAGTTGCAAATTGCGTAGAATAATTTCGATATTAAAAATTAATCTTCAAATATACGTATATTTTAAAGTAAAATCTATTTAAGAAAATGGTTGTAACTTTTAAAAGTTTATTTAGACAGCCAGTTATTCTTTCAAGTGCGATCGCAACACTTCTATTAGTAGGAATTCAAAAACTGGGGGTTTTCGAGCCTCTAGAAATGAAAGTCTACGACCAAATGATGCAATTACGTGCCGACCCAGGTCCAGACACTCGTTTGTTGATTGTTGCTTTAAGTGAAAAAGATATCCAAAAATGGAATTGGCCCTTGTCTAGCGAACTTCTAGACCGACTATTAGGCAAACTTGAAGAATATCAACCGCGAGTCATTGGTCTAGATATTTTTCGTGACTTACCAGTACCGCCTGGTCATGACAAGCTACTGCAACGCCTCCAACAGAGCGATATCATCATTCCCATTTGCAAACATTCTGGTTCTAACAATCCGGGAATAGCGCCTCCAAAAGGCGTTGAACCAGAGCGAGTAGGATTTAATGATGTCGTCGAAGATACTGATGCCACAATTCGCCGCAACCTCTTATTAGTAAGTGCAGAGGAGTCTGATTCTTGTCAAAGTACCTATTCTTTTAGCTTACAACTAGCGCTCAAATATTTAGAAGTTGGAGGCATCCAATTAGAATTTACCCCCAAAAAAGAACTACAACTACGTAATACTGTATTTAAACCTCTGCAAAGTAACGCTGGCGGCTATGAAAAAGCAGATACCAATGGCTACCAAATCCTGTTTAATTACCGTTCTGGTCATCAGATTGCCCAGCAGCTAACTATTACAGAAGTGCTTACCAATCAAATTAAACCAGATTTAGTTAAAGACCGCATCGTTTTGATTGGTTCAACAGCTAATAGTTTAAATGATATTTTTAATACGCCCTTTGCTAGCGGTAAGTCAGATAATTCTGGCAAAATGGCCGGAATTGAAATTCATGCCCACAGCGTTAGTCAAATTCTCAGTGCTGTTCTGAACAAACAACCTCTATTTTGGTTTTTACCTGAGTGGGGTAAAGTTCTTTGGATATGGGCATGGACTGTAGTTGGTGGGTTGCTGGTATGGCGGATTCAACATCCGCTAGGTTTAGGATTGGCAGCATTAACAGCCCTAGCAGTATTATTTGGAGTTAATTTTGTCATTTTTACCCAAGCTGCATGGTTCCCAGTCATACCTCCGGCGTTGGGGTTAGTATTTACCGCCGGGAGTGTCCTTGCTTATAGTGCTTATCAAACCAAGCAAGAGCAAAAAGAAATTACCCAACGGGTTCAAGAACACCAACAATTAATTCTAGAATTGCAAAATCTTTTACGGCAGCGTGGCAACGCCTCAAATGAAGCGCCAACGGTAATTGTTGATTCCATCGGGCAAGAAATTGCAATAGGCACGGTACTAAATAACCGCTACAAAATTACTCAACCTTTGGGTTCTGGCGGATTTAGCAATACTTATTTAGCTGACGATATCCAGCGTCCTGGTAATCCGCAGTGTGTGGTTAAACAGTTGCGACCTCCCCGCCAAGATGCAGAATATTTAAATGTTGTCAGACGTTTATTCGACGCGGAAGCAGAAATTTTAGAAACTTTGGGTAAGCACCCACAAATTCCCCAACTGTTAGCTTTTTTTGAAGAAAATCGGCAATTTTCTTTAGTGCAAGAATTTGTTCGAGGGCACGCTATGGATAAAGAGTTAACTGCTGGGAAGCGACTAAAACAAGCTGAAGTTGTGGAGATACTCAAAGAAGTTTTAAATGTACTAGTTTTTGTTCACAGCTATGGCGTAATCCATCGAGATATCAAACCTAGTAATTTAATTAGGCGAGAATCAGACCGGCACATTGTTTTAATTGACTTTGGCGCTGTTAAGCAGATTCAACCTCAGCAGCAAGAAGCTCAGACTATTTCAATTGGCACTCCTAATTATGCACCTTCGGAACAAATGAGCGGGTTGCCAAAACTTAACAGCGATATTTATGCGTTGGGAATTATGGGAATACAAGCTTTAACTGGGGTAGAACCCAGAGAATTTCGCAGAGATACAAATACTGGTGAAATAATTATCCAAAGCCAAGCTGATGCTAATCAACAAATTTGGCAACATTGGCGCGAATTAACTGAGGCTACAGACGAGTTAGTGATGATTTTAAATAAAATGGTACATTTCGATTTCACTCAACGATATCAGTCAGCCGCAGAGGTACTTAAAAATCTTGAAAGTCTTTAGTACTTTTTTATCAACGCTAAATTACTTAGAAAAAAGCTTGGTCACTCGCATGACCAAGCTCTTAACTATTTCAATCAATCATTGCACGTAAAGTAGTGCGTAGGCGTAGCCCGTCGTAGACATCGCAAGCAAACCATTAATTAGCAGATTGTTCCAAATTCACCTTGACAACTTTGTTCTTTTCTTGCTCAGTTTTAGGCAGTGTCAGATTCAAGATGCCATCTTTATAATCTGCCGTAACGTCAGTATTTTTAATCCGAGCCGATAGAGGAATTACGCGTTGAAATTTACCGTAATGAAACTCACTTCTGGTAACACCTTTTTCCTCTGTTTTGGTTTCAGACTTCCGCTCACCGCTAACGTAAACAGCATTTTCTGTGACTTGTACATCCAGGTCTTTAGCTTCTATTCCTGGCACTTCTAGCTTTAGATGAATTGCATCTTCAGTTTCTTGGATTTCAGCAGCCGGAACTTTGCTTAAGCCTTTCTCAAACAATGCAGATGGTAGCCTGGTATCTTCAAATAAACTATTTATTTGGTGTTGTAGAGTGTCAATTTCTCTCCAAGGATTCCAACGAACTAGTGTCATAGCCTTTCCTCGCATCAGTTAATATTACTTAATAATTTTTGCACTTCAAATTGTGCTTACATATTCATATTATGTATAGTTAAAGCTGCTGTAAATTCGGTTTTTGACACCAGCTAATTGATGATTACCGCACAAAATTAGATAAAAAAATTTTCCAGTTTACTCTAATTTATCTGTTCGGTAAACTCGAATAGACAAATTAGATTCAATCAGACTAAATCAATAAATCTGCTGTTGAAGGGATAGCGTAGATATACGATGCCTCAGTTGAGCTATATCTACAACTGAGTAACAACACTGCATAAATTTTTAAATAATCTCAGTTAAATATATATCTGTTCAAGTTTGTCCTGAACTTAGCTCTCGATTTATTAACCAACACAGCATCAATGATGAAACTCTTTCCTTGGCTTAATTTTGCACACATTGTTGATTCTAGTGTCCTACCTAGAATCGCTAGGACTCAAGTAGCTACTTATCGCAAAAATGGCACATCAATCAACACAGCTGTCAAATCTAATACTTTACGCAACGATTCCACAGATATCAATTGCTTCAAAACCTTTGATACTGCTGTTCTTGCTTATCAGATGATGGGTCTTAGCAACTTTGAATGAACCGTAGGATGCAATCACCCGAATGGGTGAAGAGCAAATCAACCGTTCAGGTGAACTAGGTGCAGGAAGTTAAGACAAATAAAAAATAAGACTCTATTACTCAAGAATACTAATCGCACTTTACTATAACTAAGGATAATCCGATGAAACTCTCCATCTTGATTGATTCTGTACTCATTGTTACTTCTATTGCTTTATTGCCTAGAATGGGTGGCACGCAAATAGCTACTAACCATAATGGCGAACCTATAGCTATCAATTCTAACAATTCATCTAACCTCAGCTACATCAAACCCTTTGATGCGACATTTCTAGCTTATCAAAGTAATCTGAAAGCACAGGGTGGTCTTAGCAATAGCGCTTTGGTATCTCAATCCCAAACAGGAAACCTGACTGGATTAAATGTGGTTAAGACTGCTGTTAACGCTAAAAAGTTACCAGCACAAGCTTTGAATGATAAAGGTTATCTAAACGCTGTCGAGTTGCAGCTGATATCAGATGACAGCACTAATAATTTATCTTACTAAGTACAGACTTACAGAGGTTCGTAATGGATTTATAAAATGCTGTACTATCATTTGGTTGCTTTGATAAGAAAATGCGTAACCGAGCAGGAAAAGCTGCTGTCTCCCCCTAATTACCATCTCATTCGCAAAAATGACTTTAACCCCTCCAACACCTTGGAGGGGTTTTTAGTTGGTGCTACGGTTGCTACTTGCTCTAGCGTCGTCCCATGCATAGTAGCACTAGAATGCTTTCTGCTCCGACAACGGCGTGACTCATCACACTTTTAGAAATAAGGGACGAGTCATAAATTATTTACTGTTCTATCAAATTAACGTTGTTAAGTTACTCAGCAGGTGTAGTTTTCACCTCCAGGCTGTGTTAGATATTGTGACGCGAAACCGGAGTATAGATACGTTGCTAAAGCTTTCTCCCGAATCTCCTCTATTTATTGTATTAATCATTATTAGTTTTCTAGTAGTAACTTTGTCAACTTGGTTATCATCTAAACCATTCGTTTTAAAACCATTTGGAGTTAATGATATTGTCCAATTACTCACATTACAATTATTTATTTCTTTGTTATTAGAGCGTTCTTTAGAAGTTTTTATAACTACTTGGCGTGGCCCATTCGTCGAACAATTAGATATTAGTATTCAGCAAGAAAAGGCTCTAATCTCTGAGAAAATAAAACTTATGGAAGGACAACAGCAACAATTTCCTTCTTGGGAATCAAATCAAATCAGTGGACTCCCACCAGAAGGAATGAGTTTAGAACAGCAAATCATCCAAAATTTTACACAAAATCAACAAAATTCATTAAAAGTTTTCCAGCCACAAATGGATGATATAAATGAAAAAGAGCGCCAAAGAACAGCTTATAAATCTGATACACGAACAATTGCTCTATGGACATCTCTTTTATTCGGTCTTTTAATGAGCGCAATAGGTATTCGCTCAATCGAACCACTTGTAGTTATTGATTTAGATAATCCCATACAGGTAATTATTTTCCGTTGTTTAGATGCATTACTGACAGGAGGTTTAATTGCCGGAGGTAGTGAGGGAATTCATAAGCTTATAAAAGTTTTTATCGATTTTATGGAAGCTACATCTAAACAAATCAAAAATCAAGGCTCGTCTTGATGAAACTCTCAATGCAGGAGAATATTGCAAATATTATGAAAATTATAGTAATATCTATTCTGTTTATCTCTAACTATTTTTCCACTGGGAATTTTGATAATAAAATTGACTCAGATATATAAAACGGGTCGCAAAATCACAGGAAATTTCAAGCAAAGAAGAGAAATTGGATGAATGTAAATTCAGTACCAGTACAGCGATCGCGCCAATTTTTAGAACAAAAGAGAGCGACACTGAGCAGTACCTTAAAGTGGAGATCGCATACAAAAAAGCCCAGTCATCTCTAACTGGGCTTTTAGCTATCTCAATCAATTATTGAAAGTGAGTAGTTTTGCACTATGCAGCAGGTTGTTCTAGATTAACCTTGACAACTTTGTTCTTTTCTTGCTCGGTTTTAGGCAGTGTCAAATTCAAGATACCGTCTTTATAATCTGCGGTGACATTGGTATTTTGAACCCTAGCAGATAAAGGAATTACACGCTGGAACTTGCCGTAATAAAATTCACTCTTGGTAATACCCTTGTCTTGGGTTTTAGTTTCAGATTTGCGCTCACCGCTAATGTGAACAGCGTCTTGGGTGACTTGAATATCTAAATCTTTAGCTTCCAGTCCTGGCAGTTCTAGCTTGAGATGAATCGCATCATCAGTTTCGTGCAACTCAGCAGCCGGAACTCTGACAAAGCCTTTTTCAAGCCGTGCAGATGGGACTTTGGTATCTCCTAATAAGCTGTTGATGTGACGTTCCAAAGCGTTCAATTCTTGCCAGGGGTTGTAACGAACTAGTACCATAACTTTTTCTCGGAAAAATTCAGCTATTGTTTAATCGTTTTTGCACTTGGTTTTGTGCTTATGTATTCATAATAAGTATGGTTCCAACTCCTGTAAATTCGGTTATCATCACCTAATTAAATGATGATTACCGCACTTAATTAGACCTAAAAAAAGATTACGGTTTACTCTAATTTATTAGTTCGGTAAACCAGAATAAGAATTTTTAATATCAATAATCAACTACCTAATCTGCTGTTAAAGGAGATATGCAGTCAGGCGATCGCTTATATTTCCAAAACAATAGCCAAGCTCTACTCGCCTCACCATCGCACTATTCAATCAGCATTTCGATTTAGTCATCGGGAAACCATTAAGATGAAATACTCTCTACATCTTTGCGACTGCATTGAATACAAGTAACATCAAATGCTAAATTCATCCACTCATAACCGCAAGCACGACAATGACAGAAAATATTATTGCGATTGGGGTGTGGTCATTGTGCAGGAACTCACGGGAGAATAAATAAACTATTGCGCCGTGTATTCCTAAAACTTTAGACTAGAATCCCCTAATCTAAAGGCAAGGGTGTTGACAAGGGATTTATGATTTTTGGCTCATCTCACCTGATAATTCAGGTTTTATAATTAAAGTTAACAGGCTTAAAGCATTAAGCATAAATGAGGTTAAAAGCTGTGAAGAAAATAGTTGTTGCTGCAATATTTAGCTTAATCGCTGGCTCAACGTCTTTACTTTTTCCCCAAGCCGCTAAAGCTGATAGGGTTGTTTACTGTCGTCCTGTTATTGATAATAGGGTACTCAACTCGTCGGCTAACCATCCCAATGCTTATACAAATGGTTTTCGAGAAGGACAACAAAGCGCTCGGAATAGAGAAGCTTATAAACCTCGGACTGCGGGAGGCGAATTCGCTCGTGGTTTTCAGGATGGTTATTTGAATCTACCTTATGCTGGGCAAGAGAATGTTGTACCTAGAACAACTCAGATTTGTGATGATGATTACACCGTAGCGCCTTCTCCTGTTTACATCTACAACCCTTATCCCATCTATGTGTCGCCCTATCCTACTTATGGCATCAACTTCGGATTTGGAAGAGGGTTCCACTTCGGATTTGGCGGAGGGTTCCACGGATGGAGGCACCATCGAAGATGGTAGGGGTGGGAAATTTCGTCAAAGAAAGTTTTCTGCGCTGAAGGATACTTTGTATTCACCTTCGGAAGTAATCAGGGAAAAATTCGAGAGTATATCTGAAATGCGATCGCCCTTAGTTTTTAAAGACAAGCGATCGCACTGACAGCAGCTTTTAAGCAAACGTGAGTAGCATCTCGAAGATCGGAAAACTCAAGAGCGTAGTTTATCGCTCTCTGCATAACACTGCGCGGCAGTTGCTTTTCCCAAGGGGAGACGCTGCGCGAACAAGTCTCTTAACCGCAAGGGCGCACTGCCTTGTCTTTGTGGTTCGTTTATTTGGATAATTTATTTCTTGGAAATCCCTTATTTAATCCTCATTCCTTACCGCATAAAAGTTGAATTATCTAGATGAAATTAGTCAATAAGTTGTGGGGTGGGAATTTGCGTATCGATATCCGCTTGGGAAAAAGTGGGGAGCAACCAAGTACTCTCACCCGCCTTGAATACTTTGGCAGGTTCAACATTCAATTCAATTGCACCAGTGGCTGGATTGGTTCTAGCAACAGACTGTGTACCATCGACAAACTTAACGGCGATGGGTTGGGTCAGTTGTTGTGGTTGAGCGTTTGGGCCTAAAACCACTTGAGAACCTGCGGGTAAGTAAATACCATCGCAATCCCAATCATCATCGGTGATTGTTCCTGCGCCCAGGAAGTAAAGTTGGGTTGGAGATTTTTTTGGTTTATTGGCATAGACAGCTAAAGTCTTTCCAGTTTCATTGCGGCACTGCGCCCGCTTTCTAGCTGTTTCTATGACATTTTTCTGAAACTGCAATTGTGCTAGTCGCTGCTGGAATTGCTCAGGTGTATAGCCAGCTTGCTCAGGTGTATTCTTTACAGTTAGAAGTTGATTGAGTGCCTGAGTTACCTCAGCATAGTCAGCCCCCTTAGTGAAATCCTTACCTGCCCAAGAGGGTTGAGCAATTAGCAGATTTACCATCAATACGAGAGCAACAAGAGCAATTTTGAGAAACTGCATAAATTTCTCCTTTTTTTTTGGAATTAGTGTTCAGTACCACTGAAACTTTACCAGATTTCAAATCCTTGAAAATTTCGATCGCGATCGCACCACATACCCATAAGATTAATTAATAGCCCTATACAAGCTCTCCTCAATACCCACTAAAAGTTGGTGATAGTTAACTATTAACTGATGGCTGATATTAAACTCTTAACTGGGTGACGGCGATATTACCAGAAAAACATACATCTACATCGCTGCCAGGAGTGCGATCGCGTTTGCTATATTCCCCTACATAATAAAAATTATCGCCTTCAATTCGATAGTTCACGGGTAAAGGTTTGGTACAAGCTTGGCAAAACACTACATTCGGATCTGGTTCTCCTGGTTGCAGATGCGGTAGATTCACATTCCAGAAGCTTCCTGGCTCTAAGGGACGCTTGAGTAAATCCGCTAAAACTTCAGCTGTGAATTTGGCAGCCAGATCCCAATCAAAATTCTGCTTGGCTTTACGATAGTGAGAAATGGCAACTCCGGGAATACCGTGCATCGCAGCTTCTCTTACGGCGGCAACTGTGCCAGAAATATAGGCATCGACTCCCAAATTGCCCCCAGCGTTGATGCCTGAAAGTACAAACTTGACATCTGCGGTAATTTGTGTTATCGCTATTCTCACGCAATCAGCGGGAGTACCTGCGATCGCATACTCAGTCTCAGAACGTCGCTGGAGGTTAATAGCACGAGTAGTAGTAACTTGATGTCCACAGCCAGACTGATGATCGGCAGGAGCAGCGATAATAGAATTTTTGCCGTTTACAGCTTTGAGCAGCGCTTGGATACCGGGGGCATCAATGCCATCGTCGTTAGTTAAAAGTATAGTCATGTATATATGATATTGATTTAGCTAAAATATCAGAAAAATGCAGATATAAACCATCACATAGACATCTACAGAAACTAAATATGCATTGTCTAGAACCCTTGTAGAGACGTAGCAGTATAACGTCTTGACATTCTTTTTTACTCAGATGTCTAATCAGTACGTCAAGAAAAGCTACTTGCAGATATGAAAAAATATGGCGTTGTTGAACCAAAATATAAATCATGCGATATGATTTCTAGATGGTTTGCAAATTCCGCCCTCAGCATTTGGGTTAATTCCCAAAATGGGCGGTATTTCTTGTTACCGAGACAATTTTAGATTTTAGATTTTGGATTTTGGATTAAAGTCAAAATCTGTAATCTAAAAAAGGTTTCAAGCCTCTCCATTGATGGAGAATATTTAAAAAAATCATTATTGAAGTCTCTTCTTTAAAGGAGAAGTTAATCCTTGCATCGTAAACCTTTCATCCAAAATCGACGTGACTAGTAAGGGGTTTAACGTCAGATTAATGCTTGCAACCGCCCTCAGAAGTTTGTGTAATCAAAAATCCCGTACAATATACATATTTGCTGGGAATATCAGAAATTTTACACTGAAGAAAATCGGGAACGAGGTGATTTTTGCAGTGGTTCTGTAGTATTTTTGGTGCAGTCTGTCTTAGGGATCACACGATGAAACAGCTCCTCAAACAAGTTTTTAGCAGTCAAAAACACCTCATTCGGCTAATTCTACCTTTAGTGACGGTTATTTTCGCAGCCTCGCTATTTGTTACACCTGCTTTAGCCACAGGTGTGTATCAAATACCCAGCCTAACAGCAGGGAATGACACCTGGGTTTTGGATCGAGGTGAAGTCATCAGCCGTCTGAATGAAGGCAAGATTAGCAGCGCTTTTAAGGATTTGGCAAAGCAAACAGATAAGGAAGTCAGAATTGTTACTGTTCGCCGACTCGACTATGGCGAAACACCAGAAAGCTTTACTAAAGAACTGTTTGAAAAATGGTTTCCGACAAAAGCAGCCCAAGCTAATCAAACTTTATTGGTTATTGATACAGTTACCAATGGTACTGCCATTATTACTGGGGATCAAGTCAAGCCTTTGCTTACTGACTCTATTGCCGAGAGTATAGCTACAGAAACAGTAAGTGTGCCGTTACGCAATGGTGACAAATACAATCAGGCATTTCTCGATGCCAGCGATCGCCTTGTCGCCGTTCTCTCTGGCAAAACCGATCCAGGGCCACCCAAAATAACTGACAATGTGCAGGTTGAAGGCACTTACAAGAAAGCAGAAGAAACCAACCAAGGTAACGCTACTGCTTGGGTAGTAGGATTGTTAATTGCTGCCACCGTTATCCCAATGGCAACTTACTATATCTATCAGATAAATCAGCCCTCTTCTAATGGGTAATGACGGAGTTAGAAGTTAGGAGTTAGGAGTTAGGAGTTTCTAACTCTTAACTTTTAACTCCTCACTCCTAACTTTAATCTTGGACATACTCTTGCCCTGTAACTAAAGCTACCTCAGCCCGGACAAATTCTCGACCCAGATAAGCTGCATGATCTAATTGAGTTACAGGAGAAGGCTGAGTTTCTTCAAAAATTTTCACGCAAAGTTCTTTCGCTGTTCTGGCGCTAAAAACTGTTGTATGAGTTCGTTCTACCTTTTCTCGCGCTGGAATAACCTTTCCCGTTTCAGGATCGACAGCTAAACCGCGATCGTCAATCACATTTGTAAAATGCTTGGCATAAATTAACTTTGCGTCTCGATCTAAGTAAATAATGAAATATCCACCGGGATCGAGGTCAATATGACGCTGGGAAAGTTTATCATCAATTGCGGCTAAATCTTCAACTATTAAATCCATAAGCATTAGAAAAAGAAATTTTCTTTTTTCAGGGTTTTTACACTCTATATCAAGTGTAATTCGTCGTTCACCCTCTGCCTTGGCAAACTTTTAAGAATCTCGGTTACTAAATGGCAACTCTGCATTAATTGCCTCAATCTGCTGCTGTTCGAGTTGATTCACTTCCTTAATATAGGGAAGTAAAATTTTTCCTAAACGATTATTGTAAAAGCGATGCAGACTGTGATTGGGCATAGCGGGGAAACCGCGCCGTTTTTTGTGACGGCCACCCGCGCCAGGATCAAAAAGTTGGATATTGTTAGCGATCGCCCACTCAATCGGCGCATAATAGCAAGCATCAAAATGTAAGCAATCTATTTCTTGAAAACTTCCCCAATAGCGTCCGTAGAGTTTGTCACCTTTAAATAAACAAAAAGACATTCCTAAAGGATGAGAATCATCTTCTTCGCTATATGCAGCAATAAATAAGACTCGATGGCGATAATCGGTGTATAGCTGCTCAAAAAATCTTTGCGTGAGATACTTGCTACCCCACCAGCCAAATTTATCACAGGTGTCAGCATAGAATTGGTGCATCAAGGGAAACAAAGACTGAGGAATTCGATCGCCACTCAACGGTTGCAATCGTAAACCTGCTTTTTCCACAGCTTTGCGTTCCCGCTTGATATTGCGGCGCTGATTGGCGTTAAACACCTTCAAGTAATCATCAAAAGTTTTAAAACCAGTATTTTCCCAGATATAGCTGTGGTGCAGCCAAGTTGTAAAGCCATGCCGTTCTAACATCGGACGCCATTGGGGATCGACGTAGAGAAAATGACACCCAGAAATCCGATTTTTGGAGCAAAAAGTGTCAATTTCATGCACTATCAGCGCTGTGATTTCATCCTCGTCTTCTCCTGGGGCGATTAAGAAGCGATAACCTTCTGCTGGGGTAAATGGTGTCATTCCCAGCAATTTTGGGTAATATTGGACTCCGATGCGATCGGCTAACTCTGCCCATTGATGATCGAAAACAAATTCACCAGAACTATGTCCTTTAAGATAAAGTGGCGCAGCAGCAATCAGCGTTTTATCTCGCCACAATGTCAAGTGATTTGGCAACCAACCAGTTTTAGCCGTAACACTCTGGGAAGTTTCGAGATTATTCAGCCACTCCCATTCTAAAAATGGCGTTTTGAGTGGCATTGCCAAAGCATTCCAGGCATTTTGGGGTACTTCAGCGATTTTGTTCGTCCAAATGACACAATAGCGAGGCTTAAGTTGTTCCACTTTTTAGGGACTGGGGACTAGGGACTGGGGACTAGGGACTGGGGACTGGGAACAAGAAGGACAAGGGGACAAGGGGACAAGGGGAAATTATTGAACAAGCTTCTCCCTTGTCTCCCCCCTCTACCTTGTCTACCTTGTCTTTTCTCCATACCCAATCCCCAATCATCTTATTTAGCGTAATCTAATCTGCTGGTCGTTGCAGGCGATAGTGCAAAAACACCTCTTGCTCAACTGTATGAACTTCTATGAGTTGTAACTTGGGAGCCAAATCAGGTAAAAATCCTTTCCCTTCAACAGGTGTGGGTGCAGTATTACCACCTAAAATCAGCGGACAGACAGTTAGCCATAATTCATCAATTAAGTCTAATTCCACCAAAGAAGCGACTAATTCACCTCCACCCAAGATCGCCAAGCGTGTTATATGTAGAGTGGCTAGATACTTCAAAGCTGCGATAATGTCAATTTCTCGCGTTGGTGTTTCAAAAACCAGAATTTTCTCAAATTCTGGAGGGTACTCCTGTACTTTGATTCCCAGAGTTGAGTGAAGCGTCTGTAAACGTTCTTTCCACGAAAATTCTCCTGCTGTTGTGGTGAGTAGCCAGCGTCTAACTGGTTGCTTAAAAAAGTGAATTTCCGGATTCAAGTTTGCAGAGTTTGTAATCACTATATGAACTGGTTGCTGAGGCTTCCCTCCTTGCGCCCGGAGTTGCACTAAAGTTGGATCGGTTACAGTAAGTGTTGTTCCATAAGCTTCCAGAGTCCTAGCACCGAACAAAACGGCATCAGAGGCAGCAATTTGTTTTTCTAAGTGCGCTTTATCAACCCTTGAGCCAAACCTAGCAGGCGATCGCTTAAAATCTGCTATCTTGCCATCTGCACTCATTGCTAAAACAACTGTAGTATGAGGACGATGTTGCAACATTAAATTGATTTAATAGTTTTAATATTTACTTTATTCGTGTGTAGATTCTCTTTAAATTATACCTGCAAGCTACTGTTTGATATTTCACCACTGTATTGATATGCAACACAAATCGCTTTTACATCTAGCATATACGAGTTTTGGTATACCACGTTTCTTTTTGAATTATAGCAATTTGTTATTTTTAAACATTGAAAATAAAATTCTGATAATTTAATAAAATGTCTCATCTAGCTAGTTTAATTGCATATCTTTGGTGTTGTAGATTGCAGGTGCAAAGTGAGACACTTGATGACTAATTCCCGCCAATCTTCCTTCCGTCGAATTTTAGTAACGAGAATATTGTTGCTGTTTGTTCCAGTTTTACTAGTAGGGGAAATTGTTGCCTTGAATAAGGCACGTACTAGTATATTGAGAACTGCACGGCAAAATTTAACAGAAAGCGCTATCAGTAAAGGGGAGAGAATTGGAGATGCGATCGCAATCTTAAAAGCTAATTTGCAGAGTGTAAGCAAAACAACGGTTATTCCATCGGATTCGCCTATACAAGAGCAAGAAATTCTCACGCAGTTAAGGCAACAACTTCCAGCTAGTATTGAGTGCATCCAATTAACAAATCTCCAAAGCCACAAAATAATTGCCAGTAGCTGTGGGGATCGAGAAATTGGCGAATTGAGATTACCTTTCCCTAGTGAGGGAATTGATGTCAAAGCAATCTTACCGCCAAAAGCAGGAATGACTGGAAAAAGAAATGCACAAAATCAGCAACTGCAACTAGTTTTATCTGCACCAGTCTTTGATAGCCGAAAAAATTCAATTTACAGCTTAAGTATTCAGTCTGCATTATCCCAACAAACCAAAAATCCGCCGGGATCGCTCACGGGCGCTATGGTAGTGATTGCTGAAGATGGCACAATTTTGGCACACCCATTGACAGATTGGGTGGGAACTAATATCAATCAGCACCCTCATGCTTCCCAAATCAAAAGCATAATTAAAAATGCAATTACGGGACAAAACGATTCGATAAATTTCTCTTTTACCGAAGGAAAAGAATTAGTCGCTGGTTATACAGCAATTCCAAATCCACTCACCCAACAGCAGCAGCAAAAATGGATAGTTTTAGCTGTTACTAGCGTCGATAATGCGCTGTTTGGTTTAGAAGAAATCAAATTAATTCTGATCGTTTTGACAGTTGGTTTGATTGGCGCAAGTTTGTTAGCATCTCTATATTTAGCTCCTTACTTGGCCCGTCCTGTAGAAGAATTACGAGACTACGCTCTCAATATTCACTCTCACCATGCCGCACAACCAGTTCCGCACAATTTTCAAATTCGGGAATTCAATCAGCTAGCCCAAGCATTAGACCAAATGGTAAAACGGCTTAAAGCTGGATCGGAAGAATTAGAAATAGCTTGGAAAGAAGCAAAAAGCGCTAACCAAATTAAAAGCCAGTTTTTAGCTACGACTTCCCATGAATTGAGAAACCCATTAAATATTATTATTAACTGTATTCGCCTGGTTGAAGAAGGTTTATGTGATGACCGGGAAGAAGAAATGGAGTTTCTTAAACGTGCCGATGAAACAACGATTCACTTGTTAGGTATTATTAATGATTTACTCGACATTTCTAAAATCGAAGCAGGTAAGCTTTCAGTTGTTTCCACACCAATTGACCTCCGACAATTATTGTTAGAGGTAATTAATTTACAATCAGTTAATGTCCAACAAAAGGGCTTGCAATTGAAATGTGAGTTAACTTCCAAAGCGATCCCAATTAAGGCAGACGCGGGAAAACTGAAGCAAGTGCTGATTAATGTTATCGGCAACGCCACCAAGTTCACCGACACCGGGAGCATCACCATTGCAACAGAAATCCAATCTATTAATGGTAAATCTCAGGTGGTAGTAGCTGTGAAAGATACAGGTATAGGTATCGATCCGACTCAACAGCACAAATTATTTCGCCCCTTTGTAATGGTGAATGGCACTACAACACGCCAGTTTGAAGGTACTGGACTGGGACTAGCGATTTCACGAAACTTAATCGAACTCATGGGAGGTAGCATTACTCTTGAGAGTGCGGGACTTCATCAAGGTACGACACTGAAAATTACCTTACCTTTGATTGATATCTCGCTGTTAGCTATTCCAAATAAAGAAGCAAATGTCGGGGATCTTGGGTTCTCCTCTGGGAATGAGCCAATAAAAGCAAGCCGCTATCCCAGCCTACAGGAGTCTGGGGGAAGTTCCTCTTTGGGGATCAACAAATCTGTAAAAGTAGAGCTAGACAAAGAAAAGCTTCCAAAGTCTCAGTTGCTCTTTGGAAATGAGACTTGCGAAATTCGTCTTTCGCCCTTACAAACTATCTTGGTAAGTCTTCCAAAAGGAGGAGTTTGTGCAAATGGGACTTTCAAGACGTAATTTAGTCAAAAGTCCATATTCATCACTACTCCTGAGACTTTTGCTCCTTGACGATGCGATCGCTCAAAAAAACAGGTTTACCGCCTTGATTAAGAGATAATGTTAGAGCAGCAAGAATTTCTACTAACTCAGTGCCTACCCACCCAGACGAAATCTCTGAGGGAGTATTGTTAAGAATTGAGACAACAAAGGAGGAGCAAACCCGCCCCAATGGTTCTCCTGGCTCTAATTCCAGCACTATCTGCCTTTGATTAACAGGAATAAATTGATTCCCCTGTTGTTCAAACTCACCATGTAGCAGGGTTAAAGGTGATGATATTGACATTTCATCAAAAATCAAGCTGCCAAGACTACCCACAATCCCCAGCCGTCTCTGTTTATCAGAATTCAGCCAACACAAATGAATATAAGCTTGAAAGCCATCTGGGTATGTGAGTGTCAGCCATACTAAATCAGCCAAACCTTGAGGCACAGAATCTGTATATGAACCCACCTCTGCTCCCCTGCTCCTCTGCTCCTCTGCTCCCCCGCTCCCCTGCTCCCCTGCTCCCTGTAGCCACACTGTACCCGTTGCTTGCACTTGCACAGGAATTTGACCCAGCCAAGCGTTAAAAATAGCAATATCGTGAATAGCTAAGTCCCACAGTGCATCAACATCTTGCCTGACAGGCCCTAAATGGGTGCGCGTCGCGTAGCCATAGCGTAAATCACCTAATTTCTCCGCTTGTACTACAGTTTTTCCGCGCTCAACTGCTGGGTGAAATAAATAGGTATGGTCAACCATAAGTATTAAATGATGCTGCTCTGCCAACTGGCAAAGTTCCCGACATTCTGCGGGATCAAGAGTTAGGGGCTTTTCTGCCAAAACATGGTATCCCTGTTGGAGAGCGTCTTTAATTAAAGCATAGTGGGTGGTAGCTGGAGTTGCGATCGCCACTGCTGTCAACCCTAGCACTGTCTTTAAATTTTGCCACTGAGTTGTTAATAGTACATTTTCATCTAAATTAAACTGCTGTTTAACCGCCGCTAATCGTTCTGGATGGGGGTCTACTACAGCAACTACATCTACTTGAGGATGTGCTAAAAAATTCCGCAGCAGATGCACTCCCCAACGCCCAACTCCGATGACAGCAATTTTAATTTGATTTGTCATTTGTTATTTGTTATTTGTCATTAGTTATTTGTCATTAGTTATTTGTATACAAAGGACGAGGGACAAATGACCACTGACAATCAACTGATTATCGACTAATCACCCTTCTTTTTAGCTCAGGGTATTTGCGGCTTAGGTATTGCTAAAAAAGCTACTTTAGCTGCGGCTTGTTCGGCGGTTTTGATCGATCGCCCCTTACCAACTCCGAGTTTGTTTCCGTGCAGCCACACTTCAGCCAGGAAACGTTCTTGATTGCGATGCGGTTGAGTGATTTCCACAACCCGATACTCTGGTAAAACTTTAAATTGCGCCTGAGTCCATTCTTGGAGAGCAGCTTTGTAATTAAGTCTGGCAGGATCGAGGCGAATTTCTGTTGCTAGTTGGTGGAAGTGAGGATCTAGCCAAGAGCGAATCAATTCCAGATTTTGAGTACTTAAGTAAAGCGCACCCAAAACTGCTTCAAAAGCATCTGCCAGTCGTGACTCTAGACCAACTTTATCGGCGGTAGCACTACCAGCGACTAGTAAGTATAACTCCAAACCATAAACTCTGGCCAATTGGGCGAGAATGCGATCGCTTACCAATACCGAACGAATTGCCGCAAAATCCCCTACTGGACAATCGGGATAATTTTCCCATAACACAACAGCCGACACCAGCCGCACCACTGCATCGCCAACAAATTCCAGCTGTTCATAATTTGCCGAATCAGAGACAGTGGGATGAGTTAGCGCTAAATCCAACAGTTCCCACTTTATAGGTGCTTCTAGCGACAAACCAAATTTTTGGACTAAACTTTCAAGTTGCCGTTGACGGCGTGGATAAGCAAGGGGCATTACGTGATAAGGGGAAGGGGGAAGGGGGCAGGGGGCAGGGGGAAGGGGACAGGGGACGGAGGGGCAGGGGAGGCAGGGGAGGCCGGGGAAGGTAACTAGCTATCTATACTTATATATCTAAATCTCTTGGACTATTACTCTAACAACTTTTTGCTACTTCTCTCTATCTAGCTTCTCTTGGATAGCTTGACGGCAAAATTCAGGAGGATCGTCTTTAGCTTTTACCTCTTCCTTCATTTCTTTAGTGACATGCAAATGTAGATATTCAGTTAGTGGTCGCTCTCTGTCCGTGGTGAATGGCTTTAAGTTATCTGGATTACCTTTATTTTTAGACATTGTAGAGAAATACAAATAAATTTATTCTCCACGTGTATATCAGTAGAAAATGTTAACTAAATATACATGGATTTTATCGTGCTGACCTACTTACTTCCTTTTATTTCTATCTAGCTTCTCTTGGATAGCTTCTCTACAGAATTCAGGAGGGTTATCTTGTTGCTGCACTTCCTCTTTCATGGATTTTGTCATACGTAAGTTCATCTTCTCAGTCAGAGGTTCTTCCCTGTCAGTTTTGAAACCATAATTTTTAATATCTGGATTACCGCGATTATCTTTAGACACTTTCCGTTACTTAATAAAGCTGTAATAATGTGGAAGCGTATTGAATAATGATTAATTGGTGGATGAAACTTTCTGAGGGTATGCATCCACCGATTCCCACTTTTACAAGAGGTAACTCTATTTTATGTTTATGCGCACAGAATTAGAACTTAAAAGCTTGAGAGCATTACGCGATTTATGTCTGATACAGTACGGCATCCAAGCAATAGCAAACCCTGCCGATAAGGCATCCTACATTAATGCACTCCTGACCTTCCCTGTTATAGCCTGCAAGCAAGTGTCAGAAAATAAAGGATTGAAGTCTCCTATGCTTTCTCAAGTAGAAGCGCTAGAAGCGACACTAGAAGCTATGGGAACACCAACACCAGAGCAATCAGCATTGCTCAAGGTGACGATGGAGGGAAGGAAACTAGAGTATCCAGCACGGTACAGTCAAGAGAAACTGTTTGGACTCTATCGAGTTAAATGGCATTTGGATACAGCATTAGAGATATTGGGAATGCTTTAAATGCTTTAGATGATGAATTAGCGATGTCTATGACGAGCTTCTCTACGAGACGCACTCGCGTTCGCTTACGCACAAAACTCGTACAAAAAATAATAGAGTACAAACCGTGAAAGGTTCATACTCCATTAAAGGGGAGAGAGCAGGACATAAGCCGGGTTCTGTTCTCTTGCGAGGGCAGTTATCTATCTGGGACGTTTGTTACCAAACGCCTCAAGCGGCTCTCATTGAGCGGAACTGGTAAAAGACCAACCGTAGTTCCTATCGCCTTGCTCCCAACCGGGGTTTACCGAGCCAGCACCTCTCGATACTGCTGGTGCGCTCTTACCGCACCTTTGCACCCTTACCAAACAATTTTGAATTTTGGATTTTGGATTTTAGATTCAATCCAAAATTTAAAATCTAAAATCCAAAATTGATTGGCGGTATCTTTCTGTGGCACTATCCTCACGATCGCTCGCACTGGACGTTATCCAGCAAGTTTGGTCTTTCGGGAGTCCGGACTTTCCTCAAACCAGTAACTATGACCGATCTGCAACCGCCTGCGCCTACTCTCTCCTTAAATCCAGTGTACCCGGTTAACACAAGGGGTTGACAGGTTATTACTTTTTTTTATTCCAGGGTAGAGCGTAAGTCCAAGGTAGTTTCCTGACTGTGAAAGGACAATTGATAATGCTAATAGGAGGAAAATCACGACCTGGAGCTAGACCTAGACGCACTTCAGATATCCTCAGCACTAATTGCAGAGAAAAATCCAACTCTTTTTTTCTGTTAATAAAGTCGTTATACAACTTTTTTTGCCCTTTTTGTAGCCCATTAATATCAATTAGTGGTTTTTTTGCTAAATAGGTTCCAGCTACTTGATCGCGCTGGAAAACATCTTCTGCTGTCACTGTTTCCGAAAGTGTTTTCTTGGGAGCAATCAGGCTAGGACTTTGGGGTACTGCTAAGTCGCGGGTTAAGTCTGGTGATTTCCGAATTACGCGGCGCGATTGCTTACTATGTTCAACAACTAAAGAACTGTTATCCCAGTCAACGTATACGGCAACATTATCTGATTTATTTTCAATGCTAATTCCTAAATCTTTCAAATCGTCAATTGGGTATGAGGATTTGAGTTTAAAGGAAATTCCAATTTTATCGTCGAGATTTTGTTCTTTGAGTTGTTCGTCAACGGTTCCTTTTTTAAACTCAAATTTAACTTGGTCATCGATGGATTCAATCATGCGATTGAAAACATAAGAGACACCGATAATATAAATCGTCAAAACTACTAAATTCTGGTCGCTACTCCTCATAACTCAAAAATCTTAACTCCCGGTGCTAATGAATATATATTTAACTCATCGTTAATCTACAATTTTTAATTGCGCTTGATTACTACAGAATTTTGTAGCCAGCCTCTTCGCCAAAAAAAGAATAGCAAACTAACTGCGATCGCAGCCATCAATGCCCAGCAAAGTGGATAGCCCCAATACCAATTCAATTCAGGCATATTGTATGGTGATTTCTCTGTATTGAAATTCATACCATATATTCCGGCTACAAAAGTCAGGGGAATAAAAATTGTTGAAACTATCGTTAGTACCTTCATGATTTCATTCATTTTATTACTCACTGCCGAAAGGTACACGTCCATTAATCCAGATGATAGTTCTCGGTAAGTTTCTACCATATCCATCACTTGTACTGTATGGTCATAACAATCTCGCAGGTAGATTCGCACTTCCTCACAAATCAAATCGGGAGCATCTCGAATTAAGGAATTAATTGCATCCCGCTGGGGCCAGATAGCACGACGTAGTTGCAGTAATTCTCGTCTAATTTGATAAATATTTTGCAGTGTTTGAGGAGTAGGTTTAACTATTACTTCCTCCTCTAACTCTTCAATTCGTTCGCCATAAAGCTCTAGCACTGGGAAAAAGCCATCAATAATTGCATCTAATAGAGCATAAGCTAAATAATCTGCTCCCTGTTTACGGATGATACCTTTGTTTTTTTCAATTCGCGATCGCACCGCTTCAAAGCAATCATGTTCTGGTTCCTCTTGTACTGTCAGCAGATAGTTTTTTCCTAATATCAAACTCACTTGCTCGCTATAAAAACCACATGTTCTTTCCTTTGGCACTACCATCCGGGCAATGAAAAGTAATTGATCTTCATAATCCTCTGTTTTCGGACGCTCCGGTACATTAACTACATCTTCTAAAACTAGAGGATGTAACTTAAAAACCTTACCCAATCGTTGTAATATATCTTGACTACCTAAACCTTGTACATCTACCCAAGAAACCGATTCCGATTCCAGATAAGAGACACACTCCTCTGGAGTTTCTATTTGTTCGCGGATGAAATTGGTTTGGTTATAGTCAATCAAAAAAATTATTGGCGGTGGAGCATCTGCATCAATAAAAATAGTTCCAGGTATAGTTCCTGGTTGGTGATGGAACTCGTCTTCATACAGTTTGGTGAGTATTTTAGGAAGGCGACGTAGTTTTCGTGCCATGCAATATTACCTAATAGTCATTTGTCATTGGTCATTTGTCATTTGTCATTTGTGAATAACAAAGGACATAAGAATAACTTACACGTTCTTTCACAAAAATTAATATAAAGATGGTAATTTCTAAATTGTGTAATTATTTAGGTTGCTAATTTGGTCATTAGCCAGATTTAATCTGACGAGTTACGAATTACAAACTTGTACTGAGCGTAGTCGAAGTATTACGAATTACGAATTGGTATAACATATTGCCTCTGAATCAGCAATGCTACAAAAAAACAGTTTGCCTTGGCAAGACAAACTGTTTAAAAAATATTTATCTGGGTCAGCAGAAATTAGAACATACCCATGCCGCCCATACCGCCCATGCCACCCATGCCACCCATGCCGCCCATGCCGCCCATATCAGGGGCAGGAGCAGCGGATTTCTTCTCTGGCTTTTCAACCACGATCGCTTCGGTGGTTAAGACCAAACCAGCAATGGAACCAGCGTTTTGCAAAGCTGAACGCACAACTTTGGCAGGGTCGATAATACCAGCAGCAATCAAGTCTTCAAATTCGCCAGTAGCAGCGTTATAGCCAGTGTTGATGTCGCTCTCGCGGACTCTAGAGACGATCACAGAACCTTCAGCACCAGCGTTATCTGCTATTTGACGCAAGGGGGCTTCTAGCGCTCTTTCGACAATATCAGCCCCAATTCTTTCTTCGTCATTTTCTAGGGTGTTTTTAATCGCTTGTACTGCCTTAGCTAAGTGAATTAAGGTTGTTCCACCACCAGGAACAATACCTTCTTCTACAGCAGCTTTAGTAGCGTTGAGCGCGTCTTCAATCCGCAGCTTACGGTCTTTGAGTTCGGTTTCGGTTGCCGCACCCACTTTAATTACTGCCACCCCGCCAGCGAGCTTGGCGATGCGTTCTTGCAGTTTTTCTTTATCGTACTCAGAATCAGTTTCTTCCAACTGTCTGCGAATTTGACCAATCCGCTTTTGTACTTCTGGCTTGGTGACACTACCAGCAACAATTGTGGTATTTTCTTTGTCAATAGTGATTTTGCGGGCAGTTCCCAATGCTTCTAGAGAAGCGGTATCCAAGCTTAAACCGATTTCTTCCGAAATCAACTGTCCATCGGTGAGAATCGCAATATCTTCTAACAAAGCTTTGCGGCGATCGCCAAACCCAGGCGCTTTAATGGCAGCCACAGCCAGTACACCCCGCGCTTTGTTCACCACCAAAGTTGCCAAAGCATCACCTTCGACATCTTCAGCAATAATTAGCAAAGGCTGACCCGAACGGGCGACTTTTTCCAACACAGGTACTAAATCTTGGATGCTGCTGATTTTTTTGTCAGTAACCAAAATCCGAGCATTTTCAAATTCGACGATTTGCCGTTCGTTGTTGGTGACGAAGTAGGGAGAAATATAACCTCTGTCAATCTGCATCCCCTCAACTACTTCTAGTTCAGTTGTCAGGGATTTAGATTCTTCAACGGTAATTACACCATCTTTGGTGACTTTTTCCATTGCTTGAGCTAACATTTGACCAACTTCTTCATCGTTACCAGCAGAAACAGTGGCAACTTGAGCGATCGCACTTCCTTCTACTGGCTTGGCTATTTTGGCAATTTCTTCTACCAATGCCTCAATAGTTTTGTCGATCCCGCGTCTCAAGCTCACAGGGTTACTACCTGCCGCGACGTTCTTCAAACCTTCTTTAATTAAGGCTTGTGCTAAAACTGTGGCGGTGGTTGTCCCATCTCCAGCGACATCTTTAGTTTTTGAGGCCACTTCCTGGATGAGTCTTGCACCAGTATTTTCCAAAGGATCTTCTAATTCAATTTCCTTGGCAACAGTGATACCATCGTTGACAATTTGAGGTGCGCCAAATTTTTTCTCTAAAAGGACATTGCGACCTTTGGGCCCCAAGGTGATTTTTACGGCATCGGCAAGGGCGTTAACACCCCTTTCTAGAGATCGCCGCGATTCCTCGTCAAATGCAATAATTTTCGCCATGTTTGATTTCTCCAGCGCTTCCATTAGACAATTTAGCACTCACAGCGCCAGAGTGCTAATCTCTCAAGCGGCTCAAGTTACAAATGGAAATAAAAAAATTGATTAATATACAGGTGATGCTCATATTAGATACTGGCAGTAATGCTTGAATTGGGAGATGAATCTAGACAACTCCCTTAAGTCCCTTGGTATTGCCGACCCTAGCGGCACCGGCTGGTTGGCAGTAGTATTTACGTTCCTCTTGGCTTGGCTTGTAACTTGGCGTTTAATTCCGACAGTACGCAAATTCGCCTTGCGGGTAGGTTGGGCTGACCAACCCAACGCACGGCGACTCAACCGAGAACCTTTACCCAATGCCGGGGGGCTGGCTATCTACGCGGGCGTGATTGCTGCGCTGGTATTAGCTAGCCTTTTACGACCGATCGAACTCCAAAACGTATTGGCTCAGGTGCTCACTATTCTGTTGGGGGGTTCGATATTAGTCTTGGTGGGCTTTATTGACGATCAGTTTGGCTTACCGCCCTCTGTGCGATTGTGGGCGCAAATTGTCACGGCACTTTTGCTGGTAGCTAATGGCATCAGTGTCAAAGTCCTGTTTGGCACTCCCATCGATTCACTTCTGTCCATGTTGCTAACAGTATTATGGGTAGTAGGGATTACCAACGCCATCAATTTGATGGATGGTATGGATGGCTTGGCAGGAGGAATTAGCTTTATAACCGCCATGAGTTTATTGGGCGTTGCAGCTCAATTTAACAATCGTGCTGCGGCAATCTTAGTCCTCGCAGCTTTGGGAGGTGCTGCACTAGGATTTTTGCGCCATAATTTCCATCCATCACGAATTATTATGGGTGATGCCGGAGCATACTTTTTCGGTTATGTCCTGGCAGCAACTAGTATTTTAGGCAAACTGCAACAAAACACAGTTTATGCCCTAATTCCCACGGTTTTATTTCTGTTGTTACCGGTGTTAGACACCACTCAAGTATTTGTGCGGCGGCTACTAGCAGGAAATAACCCTCTGAGTACTCCTGGCAAAGACCACCTGCACCACCGCTTACTTGCTTGGGGACTCTCCCAGCGCCATGCTGCGTTTACGCTTTGGTCAATTACCTTAGTTTTCAACTTGCTAGCGATGAGAATACAAGGTATGAGTTTGGCTGTGATGCTGACAACCGCCAGTAGCATTATCCTGCTTTTGGGCTTTACAGTCTGGCAAAGGATACGCCAACAGCCTTAGTTGCTTGTAGGGTCGGCATTGCAGTGCTAGCCCTACTATGTTTATTCAGTCCACCAAAAATTCAAGCTTGAGTTAAATTGTCTTGCAGCCAAACAACTAAATCTCCTTCTGTGGAAAAATCCAACAGTGCCTCGGCTAGATTTTCAAGCTGTTCGATAGATAACTGGCTGATGCGGTCTTGCAATTGCGGACTCAAATTACCAATGCGTCGTTGTAACTGGCGCATGACTAGCTCTAGAGTTGTTTCCTGCTTGAGCTCCTCATAAAGTCTAATCGTTTTGATATCAAAATCACCTAGTCCAAACATTTTTATCAACTCCTGACGACTGATACGCGGTAGTTTGTAAACTACAATTGTTTCTATTAAATCTATCACTTTTTTTTGAAGTGCTTTATCGCTTACTTCTGAACGTGTCTTTGTAATCAAACTTTTGACTAATATGGGAGTTTGTTTTTTATTTACAACTACTAATTTAATGATCCCAACTCCCAAGGAATATTCAGTTACTTCTCCAAGCTCGTTTAGATATAGCCTCGTTACAAGTTGGCTTTCGAGTAAGACTCGATACGGTTGGACTTGGGTTGATTCAAAGCTGCGGCGAGGGAATATAACTACTGCTCGCCAATCTGAAGTAGGTGCGTAAAGTCATAAATACAGAAATATTTCTGAAAATAAACGAGCATAAAATTCATTATCTTTTTGAAATTGAACCTCCACAAAATAAATCGGCTGACGACTACTGTCAGCAACAGGAAGAAAGACTCCATTAATGCGAAATGCTGTTTGCTTTAATTTTACTGAAGCGAAATTATATGCATTTGCTTCTGATGGTTGCAGATTAATTAATTCAAAAAAAGCACTGGGGAAAGTTTGAAATAAACGATAAAAAATAGAGTCTGTTTTCATAATTAATCTGTCAAATTTTATTTAATAAGTTCGTAGTTGGAGCTTTAGCGCCAACTACGAAAAATAGCTACCCCTCAATTATTTAGCTCAACTATTTATGCCATTACCATACCGCCATCGACGTTAAAGACTTGTCCAGTGATGTAGGCGGCGGCGGGATCGGCGGCGAGGAAGCGCACCATTCCTGCGACTTCTTCGGGTTGACCGAAGCGGCCGAGTGGAATGTATTTCAGAATATCTTCGGGGTTGTTGAGATCGCTGGTCATATCGGTGGCGATGAATCCAGGGGCGACAGCGTTAACGGCGATCCCGCGAGTAGCTAGTTCTTTAGCAACGCTTTTGGTGAAGCCAATTACACCTGCTTTGGCGGCGCTGTAGTTTGACTGGCCTGGGTTGCCCATTTGCCCAGCAACAGAGGTAATGTTGATAATCCGCCCCGATCGCTGCTTGAGCATGATTTTACTGACGGCGCGTGTACATAAGAAAACACCAGTTAAATTAAGGTCTATGACAGCTTGCCAATCTTCTGGCTTCAAACGCAAAAGCAGGGTGTCGCGGGTAATTCCTGCATTGTTGACCAAAATATCCACACGCTTAAACTTTTCCATCACGGCGTTAACTAGTGCATCTACTTGCTCAATTTTAGAAACGTCAGCTTGGATCGCGATCGCCTGACCTCCTGCTGCTGTAATTTCTGTAACAACTGCCTCAGCCGCAGCACTAGAACTAGCATAATTGACAACTGCGATCGCTCCTTGTGAAGCTAATTCAATTGCGATCGCTCGGCCAATTCCTCTTGATGCACCTGTGACAATTGCGACTTTATCTTGTAATAGCGTCATTTAATGTTCCTCAATCTTAGAAATACCGCGCTAATTATCTTATGGCGATTTCGGGAACATCTGAATATTGTCTGGATAATATCTAACTCTTGCGGGGTGATAATCTTGCTGTCATGCTGCAAGTTAGATAGCTAATAGATAAAGTTATACGTCGTATTTTGCTAGATATAGCTATGCTGAATCAAACGCGCAAAAACCAGATCCCCGCCTTCATAAAAGTTATTGAGAAGCTGCGGTTTGCAATTCTCACAAATCAAATAAGATTCCTATATAACTCGAATAACAATAATTAACGTTTTACTCTGATTAAATATCTATAGTTACTTCTCTGTAAATAGATGAATAACTATAACTAATATATTTACCTGACTAGATAGACTAGAAAGTGTTGCATCTACAGCCTTCGTAGACATCACTCTTGTGAAAGCCTATATAATGATTTGGTCGATCGTGATAGGTTGAAACACATATTTAATACAGATGCACAACCTAACATAATATACGGATTTTATTATAATCATTTAAGATTTTTGGCTGCAAATCATCCTCATATTAACTAATCTAATCTTTTACTAACAAAAACCCATGAACCTATACCGATTTTATTTTATAAGAACTACTATTGAAACAAACAATTGAAAATCGGTGTGTGTCACATGGCAACCAAAAAGCAATTTAACAGTTTTGAAGATATGCTGTCTGCTTCTGATGTACCTGTATTAGTAGATTTTTATGCTGACTGGTGCGGCCCCTGTCAGATGATGGTGCCAATTTTAGAGCAAGTCAATGCCCAGCTTAAGGATCGCTTAAGGATTGTCAAAATCGACACGGAAAAATACACAGATTTGGCTACTGAGTATAAAATTGCTTCTCTTCCAACCTTAGTACTGTTTAAGCAGGGTCAGCCTGTGGAACGGATAGAGGGGGTGATGCAAGCACCGCAGTTAGTGCAATATCTCCAAACAAAGATTTAATAACACTTAGAATTTTGATTTTGGTTCTTAGAGGCGCGAAATATCGCGTCTCTTTCAATAGATAGATAATAATGTGCGTCTATATTAATCAAATCACTGTTTGGTTGAACTTCTAAAAGCTATAAGACTCCTATTTGATTGCGTGAAAAAACTCTGTATAACTAAGGCTGATTCCCTACTCCCTGCCTCTGGCGCTTACGCTGTACTTTGAGGAGCGCGTAAATAGGTTTAAAAATAAAATCGGATGGCGATAAAACCTTAAGTAAATATTAAGCATATTTACTTATATGTCTAGAGAAAGTAGTTTAGAAATTGAGAAGACTATATTGTATAGATATAACAAAGTATATTGACAAGTAAGACCATATATGGATAGAAGGCAGCTAAGACCTAACAAAGCCTATATTTGGGTAAATATCGATTTTGATAAGGTTAAAAATAGAATAGATGCGGTGACTTGCCAGATTGAGCGGGTTATACAAAAGCACTACCTTTCAAATCAAACTCCTAAATCAGGTAAAAGAAATAATTAGGTTATCTGTGCGGCGATATCGACGATGAGCTACACCTACACAGTTTATTTTTGATGTAGCCCGGACTTCGCCCATTTGGTAAGCTACTTCGACTGCGCTCAGTACAAGTCAGTCACCAACGTAGACATCAGATTAGTTTTGCACAATAAATTTTGGGCAATGGGACTATATTTTTGTCAAAAACCAAACAATATTATTCAATAGACCTCTTGCAAAAGTAATTTTTGCACTCTTGTGGGAAAAGGGGTTCATGTTAAAGGGAAAAGGTTTTTTATTATTCCTTTCCCCTTTCCCCCTTACCCTTTTCCCTACAAATGCCAAGAAGTCTAATAAACATCCACCGAATTTCTACGTATTTATTAGTCATTATTTTATCCTCAACACTTTTTTTAAAGATGTGACTAATGGATAGCCAAAGCATCGGGGTGAGGTTCTTTATTGTTGATTTATGCTGCAAGAGGTCTACTGTGAATTTTGTTATCTAATCTCAAAATCCCCCAATTTCTTAGGGGATTTTGACTGCTTAATCCCAATCTCTTAAAATGTAAAAGTAGTCCGAAGTACGCCTACAGTCGTAGTATCATTGTTGCTGTTACCTTCTGGGTTAAAGAGAACAAACGCACCAGGGGTAATGCTGATATTATCGCTAACTTGAAGGCGGTAATAGGCTTCCAAATGGTAAGGAGTCGCCCGATTGTCGCCTGTGGGGGTAAGTTGAGCAGAACCACCAGTATCGCTACGGAAAAGCGGCTGACCAAAAAGAATCCCGGCTGTGTTTCCTGACTTGAATAAATCTTTGAAGTGAATTCCCGCCATCCAACTTGTAAAGGTGGTGGAAGCATCCACGGTATTGGAAGCAGCATCAGCAAATATTGCTGCACCGTAGCCAGATAATGCTATTTTGGGAGACAATCGCCATGTTAGCGTACCGCCAACAGAGTTGAGTGTGAGCGGTGTTCCAACTGCAACTCCTGATAAAGCACCGATATCACTACTAACTAATCCTGTAGCCAAAATATTGATTTCGTGATAACTGTGGGCATAGTTTAAACCAATATCTATAGACGGACTTGGCTTGAAGGTTAACTGTGTGGCAATAATACTACTACCACTAAATAAACCTGCTCCCAAAGGTGTAGTAGAAACTCCTGGTACTGCTTCAGCCGCAGATTTTTCGGGTAAATTGGCATTTACACTCCCGTATAAAGCTCTTAAATCAAAATTTGGTGAAATGTTAAAAATAAATCCCGCCGCCGATGCTAAACCAGTACCGGAAGTTCCACCAGAAACCCGTAGTACAGGATTCAAGTTGCCAAAACGAGAAATTGATTCTTGTCCTTCACCATAAAAAGGCGTAATTACTGGGAAAGCATCTGATGTTTCCGCCGCAGTTCCTGCAAACAAGGTTAATTTATTAGCGACGGGAAAGACATACAGCAATTTGTAAACCTGAACGCTGTTTGCGCCAACACCCGACAAAGTATTGACATTTATCCCCGGAAATTGCGGCTCAAAACTGGTACGAGCGCTACTTGCACTTAAAAGTGGCGAAGCTAATCCTAAACCTTGTTGTAAGCTACCCTCTCCAGTGGCTCCACCCAAAAAATTATAGGCTTGCAATCCAGTAATTAATGAATCTTTACCAGTAAAGCTAGTGGTGAGATTTAACCGTACTCTATTGACTAGGATGATGTTCGGGTCACTCTGATTAGGAGCGCCACCGCTAGCACCAATACCAGCAATAATTGCCTCTCCAGTGAGTTTAGTCGTAGTAGAAAACCGATTTGCTTCTAGTTCTGCTGTGCGAGCTTCTACAGCATCTACTCGACCTCGCAATGTTGCCAATTCCGCCGCAAATTGTTCTTGTAGTTTCTGCAACGTGGCTAAATCTTCTTTCTTGACCAAATCACCAGTTGCAGTCGCAATCAGTTCGTTGATTCGCTCTAAACAAGCATTTAAGCCAGCAGCAAATTCATAGCGAGTCATCGCCCGATTACCGCGATAGGTTTGATTGGGATAACCTGCGATACAACCATAGCGTTCGACTAAAGATTGGAGTGCCTGAAAAGCCCAATCCGTCGGTTGTACATCAGACAATTGCGATACGGATGTTACTTGTGCAAGTTTGTATGAGGTTGGAGATGAACTTACAGGTTGTGGTGTGATTGGCTGCCACAAGTTAACAGCAGAATCTATTCCTAAATCTTGATTTTTTTGCTGTTCATTGACTGAGGGTAAGTTTTTTTGAGTTTCATTAGCTATCAGCAATTTACTGGAAAGATTATTTGTTAAATTGCTTTGATGAGAATAATTCTTTTCATAGCTGCCGTCATTTTGATTAACAGCTACGTTTTTATCTGCAATTTTTAAACTAGGAAGGGCTTGCACAGGTGATAACCCGACAATTAAACATAAAAATCCCATCCCACTAGCAAAAGCTAGTAGATATTTTGTCATCATGACTCCCAACACCTATAAAATAGTGGAAAAATTCATTGCGATTTTAAAATGGATTGATAAGTAAATTTAAAGTAGATTTAGCAAGAGAGTCTTGTTAACTTTAAATTTTGGATATCAGGATTTTTTCTGAATTAACTTATCAAAACGTCAGCTTATATCGCAGGTATTAAATTCTAGTAAATACTATTTTTGGAAAGAATTAACAAAAAATTATATTGATAGTTTTTATAGTTATTATAGCAAATAATGAATGGTTTTTAAACAATGGATTGCGTAAAATGCTTGATTCATAAGCGTTTCAGTTTTTCTCTGTTCAGAGATAAAATGGGATTGCTATATTGACAAAATAATAATTTCCATAAGTCTGATTTTGTGATAACGAATATAGGTATTAAGCCAAAATCCTCGGCTTAATACCTAACAAGAAATAATTTACTCAAAAAAATTAAGAGACTGCGATCGCTACTCAATTTAGGTGCAGGCTAAGATGGGAGAAAAACAGGAGATTATAGCACACAATTTGTTTTATTGAGATATTTCAAGTATTCAATCCCACCAATCTCACTTCTTCACCATCAAACTTATTGAACCGACGCTGCCAAACCAAGCCAGCGAAGAGTTATTGGGGAGAATAGGATTCCGCAATCGATTGGATTTTGCCTAAATCAAGCATCACATTTACGGTAAGTAATATTTTTAACAAAACATTTGTAACTACCCTTGCAGTTTATTTACCCAGAGCCTGCTATTCTTATAGTTACTTCGGTCTGTCATAGCAGATAGATTATCCTCGATAATGTTTTATTTGTGAGCGCTCATATACCATCGTGGTAATGTGAGTGCTTTTACTTTATCAAGCAAGGCAGAAGGCAGAAGGAATATCGCCCTCTGCCTCCTGCCTTCTTCAGGTGATATCTGGTGCTTGGTACATTAAGCTGATAATGAAGCTTTAACTTGACCAAAACGGCGATCGCGATTTTGATAGCTCAACAAAGCCTGATGAAATGCTTCTCGATTAAAATCTGGCCAAAGAATATTGGTGAAATACATCTCTGTATACGCCATTTGCCATAAGAGAAAATTACTCAATCGCATTTCACCGCTAGTACGAATCAGTAAATCGGGTTCTGGAGTATCTGCCGTGTAGAGATGTTGTTCTACAAGACTTTCATTCACTTCTTGGGCGCTAAGTTTGCCCTGTTCCACGAGTTGAGCTACTTGACGGCAAACTCTGGTAATTTCGTTGCGGCTACCATAGTTAACTGCAACAGTAAAGTGGATTGCTTGATTGTTCAATGTCTCTGTCATTGAACGTTCCATTTCTGTCTGTAGAGACTTGGGTAAAGCCGATAAATCTCCAATAAACGAGATACGTACTCCTTCTTGATGCATTTGAGCCAACTCGCGGTGTAGTAATCGTTCAAACAAATGCATTAGAAAATCCACTTCTTCAACAGGACGCTGCCAATTTTCTGTGGAGAAAGCGTAGGCTGTCAACGCTTTGATTCCCCAATCTTTGCAGCAACGCAATAGTTCTTTGAGCGTTTTTGCTCCTTGGCGATGTCCAGCAATGCGCGGTAATCCTCGACTGGTTGCCCATCGGCCGTTACCATCCATGATGACGGCGATATGTTGGGGGATTTTTTGAGGATTTAAATCTATGGGTAGTTTTGATTTGTCATTTGTCATTTGTCATTTGTCCTTTGTCATTTGTTTTTACTAATGTCTAATTCAAATAAATTTTGCAGATAGTCTGGTGTGAGGGTGTTGTTCCAACTCCACAAGCGATGCATTGTGTAAGTGAAGGTAAATAGGAGAGTTGTTTTGTTGGTTAATGACCAAGCATCCCAGTTGAGGATACCCATCATGCGGCGAAGAGTACGCATGAGGTTGTTACGCTGATAGTTTGGCGATCGCGTTTTAATCAGGGTGCGTCCAATTCGTATCAACCCAGTATCAGGGAAAGCCCAGACTCCAAACCCCCAGAATTTGGTCATGTGGTTGATTTCATCCTGCGCTAGTTCCTCTAGAACATCCTGGAGTGCGCCAGTGGTGTGAGCCATCAACCAAATATAAAGACAGGTTGCACCGTATTCTGTGGCAATGCGGTGTAAGCCGTGGCGATATAAGTCTTCTTTGGCGTCATCTGTGGGGAGATAGCCTCTAACAGTCCGAAGTTTTGGGGTAATTTTCTCGCCTGTTAATTGGGTGTAGATTTTGATTAATGCAGGTGTGTGCTGACGTTCTTCCTTTTCCCACAAACCAAGTTCCAGTAGTTCGCCATTTTTACGGACAGTTCCACCAACAAACCGAGCCATTTGAGGATGCAATTTTTCTAAATACTGGCGACTGGTTTGGGTATAGCCGCGAATGGGAGCTTCTGTATCCATCGCACCTATTAATATAGATAAAAATATATTTGCGTCTAAGCCGATAATTTGATTGCGATTAATTGTTTGCCAGTCGATGTGTTTCCAAGGACGCGGTTGAGGATTGACAAACTGTAGCGGTAAATCTTGTAGGCGATCGTCTAGTTTTTCGACTGCAAGATATTTGTCTATGAGGGAACGAATGCGCTGCTGTGTTTGTAAGTAATGAGGAGTGGGATAGCTTTGACCTGCTAAGTCTTCTGTGATTGGGCTAAGGGTATTAAGCATATTTTTATACTTAAGGTTTTATCTCTATGCCCAATAGCCTAAGCGATCGCACTTCCTTTTGTCAGTCGGCTGAAGTCGGCAATTTTATGCGATCGGGTTGCAAAAGTCGGGGAAAAAGTTGGTTTTCAGATGTATCTATTTTTGCCGAAAAAGTTTATTTAATGCGCTATTCTATGATTCAACTTTCTATGTAAATGATGTTTACAGGTATGTATATCAGTAGAAAATTGCTACAGACAAGATAGTTAGCATTATCGTAGTATATATGTATTGTGTATGGGTTTCTCAAGTATGAAAGTCTACGATATATACTCAAAACGCCACAAAATACTTATGGGAGAAGTTCCTGATGTTTATCAGTATGAAGATATCCCTACTCCACTTCGTGTACAGATTGTTCACATTATGAGTGATGCTCTGGGGGAGCAGGAAAATCAAGAAACTTTAAATATGTATAAGTTTATTCACGATACCCTATGCCGTGAATATGGAAAATTTTCACTGATACCTAAAATTAATTTACATCTAATAGATTACATTGAGGATGTCAGAAATTTTATTTTACAAAATGAAGATATAAATCAGGTTCTTGATGTTGTAGAACTAAGTTTTAAAGTTATTGATATATTTTACAGAGAAGAGGACACCACTGAATTAACTGAGCCACAAATTATACCTGATGATGCCATTGAGGAATTGAACTATAGATTTAGAGAACACGGGGTAGGCTATCAGTATGAGTCAGGTGAAATTATCAGAGTTGATTCTCAGATAATTCACTCTCAAACAGTCAAGCCAGTTTTACACTTGCTAAGTGATAGCAGATTTCAGGGAGCAAACGAGGAATTTTTGAAAGCACACGAACATTATAGACACGGGCGCTATAAAGAATGTCTTAACGAATGCCTTAAAGCTTTCGAGAGTACTATGAAAACTATTTGTGATATTCAAGGCTGGACTTATCAACCTGGAGATACGGCGAAAAATCTGATTAATCTTTGCTTCCAGAATAATCTGATTCCTACTTACTTACAAACCCAAGTTACCTCACTCAAATCAAGTCTGGAAAGTGGAGTTCCTACTATGAGAAATAAAAATGCAGGTCATGGTCAAGGTTCTCAGCCGCTTACTGTTCCACAATACTTTGCTGCTTACCAGCTTCACATGACGGCAAGTACAATTTTATTTTTGCTAGAAGCTGAGAAGGCACTGTCTTAAAGCTAATACTTGCCTTATTCTGGCAAATCTCCAAATTGCTGACGATAACGCTCAAGTTGTTTTTGCACTAATTCAAGCTGCTGGCGAGTTTGCTGTTCAGCTTCTTCTGGAGTTTGATAGCGATTTCCTTGTCGGTCATACCAATACAAAACCTGACGCTGGATATTACCAGATATGTATTGCCCTCTACCAATTCCCAAACCAATTTCTGGCATCCAAAAGGGTTCACCAATTTGCAGTTGATAGCCACCATCTACTAAGCGATAAACTTCAAAAGGTTGTTGGCGATCGCGTTGCCAATAATCTGGATTATAAATAATGTAGTACAGTACCCCTAACTTGGCATAAGTGTCTAATTTTTTGTCGTATTCTCCACCCGGAGTTAAGGAGACAATTTCCAAAGCCAGGATAGGCACTATGTTATTTTCTTCCCAGACAACATAGCTTTTACGAGATTTATCTGCTTTGCGGCGTTCTACACCTAAGCTCAAAAATCCGTCTGGCACAATCGGCACAAGTGGACTAACCCCTGTAGTATGGTAAACGCCCATATCCACACTGAAAAACCAGTCATTACGGTTTGCCCAAATATATTGCAGCAAAAAGAGAAGCAGGTTAGGAATAAAGTTCTGATCTTCGTTATCCACAGGGGTATCGTCTGAACAAGGAAGTTCAGCACTGCTAGGCAATTGACGAGGGTCTGATTTCACCATAAGTAATGATGGTGCTGATGTTACCTAATGAGTTTTATTCTAGACGATTCGACGCGGACGATATACTTTAGGTAAACGTTTCAAGTTAGTGGCAATGAAGAATATTGATATTCAGCTAGATGAAGAATATGCTCAAAAGCTTGCCTACATCCAACAGGAGGCTGACCAAGATACAGTAGAGGCAATTAAATCTTTGATTGAACTGCGCTATCAACAACTTCAGCAACAAAAAACAGATCCCTTAGCTAAACTTAAGCAAAGTAAATTTATCGGCTGTTTCAAAGGAGAAACTGACTTAGCTGCTAATTCCGAAACCATTGTAAGATCGCTAATGCAAGAAAAGTATGATCGTCGCTGATACTGGCTTTTTCGTGGCACTTGGGAACCAAAACGATCGATACCATCAATTAGCACTACAAGTTTTAAATGCTCTCAATGAACCACTAGTCACTACTTACCCTGTTATTACCGAAACTTGTTACCTTCTTCTTGCTAGAGGAGGTGGTAATAATGCTCAATGTAGTTTTTTGAGAGAGGTTGCACAGGAAGCATTTGAGGTGTTTGATTTACGAAGTCACCATGTTGTACGCATAGTTGAACTCATGGAAAAATATAACGATTTGCCAATGGATATGGCAGATGCTTCTCTAGTTGTTCTAGCAGAACATCTGGGACATGGGCGAATTTTGACCGTTGATGAACGAGATTTTAATACTTACCGTTGGAATAACAGCAATCTTTTCAATAACTTGCTGCTGAATTTTGAATAAAGTTTGCAAAAGTCGGGAAAAAAGTCGGGTTTACAGAATCTTATCCGAAAACTCCAGCAACAGAACTGTAAAGTAATTTATAGTTGTCCTTAAAATCTGAACTATCTTTGTCGTTACCCAATGGACGCTGAAGCAGCATTAGCATGGTTAGACGCCATAATTCCTCCTCAGACTGGGGAACGGTTGAGCGATTTGCAAAAAGTGATTCTTGTGCAAGTTTGGTTGGGTAGAAAATACTTGGATATCGCTCATGCTTACGGTTGTACGGAAGGACACGCTAAGGATGCTGGTTCTCAGTTATGGAAGCTGCTTTCTAAAGTATTGCGAGAAAAGATTACCAAAAGTAATTGTCGCGCTACTTTAGAGCGAGTTCTGAGAAAAACTACTGCGATATCATCAAGTCTGATTGATTACTCCAGAACGCCCCAACCTACCCCAAAATTAGAGGATAGCAATTTTATTGGACGAACAGAAGCGATCGCTCACCTGAATACTTTGGTAAATCAAGGCTCGAAAGTGATTGTGATCCAAGGTGAGGGAGGTTTAGGCAAAACTACTCTAGCGCAGCAATATCTTCATCAGGGGTTTGATTTGGTTTTGGAACTGCTGATGGCGAAGGAAACGCAAAACATCACACCCGCCGAACGAGTTGTAGAGGAATGGCTCAAACAAGATTTTGACGAAGAACCTGGGGTAGAATTTGGGGTAACTTTGGCGCGACTCAAGCGCCAACTCCACAATCGGCGGATTGGGGTGTTAATTGATAATCTCGAACCTGCATTAGATCGACATGGTGGGTTGATTGCTTCTCACCGCAACTATGTAGAACTATTGCGCGTTTTAACTGATGCCAGGGTGCAATCTGTTACCTTGATTACTAGCCGCGATCGCCTTTGTGAACCTGGGTTGAATGTGAATCACTATCGGCTTCCTGGTTTAGATGAAAGCGCATGGCAACAGTTTTTTAGCAACCGTGGGTTAACTATCAACTCGCCAACCTTGCAAATCATGCATCGCACTTATGGCGGTAATGCTAAAGCAATGGGAATTCTCTGCGGTTCGATTCAGGAAGATTTTGACGGTGATATGGTTCTTTATTGGCAAGAAAATCATGCCGATCCGTTAGCCGCAACCGACTTAAAAAATTTAGCCGTTAGTCAAATCAATCGTTTGCAAACTCTTGACCCTCAAGCATATCGCCTACTTTGCCGTTTGGGATGTTATCGTTACCAAGATATACCCACCATTTCATCACCAGGATTGTTTTGTTTACTGTGGGATGTTCCAGCCGAGCAACATCGCCAAATCATCGCCTCCTTGAGAAATCGGTCTTTGGTGGAGTGCGATAAAGGCGAATATTGGTTACATCCGGTGATTCAAAAAGAAGCGATCGCACGTTTACGCCTCACCGATGAATGGCAAATTGCCAACCACAAAGCCGCAGAATTTTGGACAATTAGTGTTAAACAAATTGAAACCTTTAAAGATGCTTTGCAAGCTCTAGAAGCATATTATCACTACATAGAAATTCATGAATTTGAGTTAGCAGGTAAGGTCATTTTAAAAAGCCGAAATAATCAATGGCAGCAGTTTTTACCTCTTGGTAGCACATTGTATCGGATGGGTTTAATTCAACCGATACTTGCGGCAATTGAGCGAGTTGTTAACAATCTAGAAGATGACCAAAATCTCAGCGAACTTTATAATATATTAGGCGATCTATACTGGATAACAGGTAAAATTAGTCAAGCGATCGCTTGTCAAGAAAAGACTATTACACTCGCAACCCAAGCACTCAAATCACTTGTACCTCAGCCAGAAAATAAACATACAGTTTACTATCTGAGGATGCTAGAGGTAGATTCTTTATTAAGTATTGGTCTTTACAAAATAGATTTGTGGGAACTAGAGGCAGCCGCAAAGTTATTTCAACAAGTAATTTATTTAGCTCAAAATACCGAGCATCATCGCTGGGCAGAGAAAGCTTCAGTCTGTTTAGCTTTGGTGTATTCTTATTTAGGTTTGTGCGATTTATCATATCAATTAGCAGATGTAGCATATCAAAATATTACGAACGAAAAACTGATAGAACAAACTGGTAGATTTGTCTATTTTATGCAAATTTTAGGTCAAACCTACGTCAATTTAGGCAAATTTTCTCAGGCAAATCAGATATTCCATCAAGCTTTGACTTTTGCTGAAGAAAGTCATTATATGCAAGTCAAAGCAAAAACTCACAATGGTTTAGCAGAAATCCATCGGCAACAAACAGATTTTGCATTAGCTATTGCTAATCATACAGAAGCAATTGAACTTTTGGATAAAATAGGTGCTAAATGCGATCTGGCTGAAGCTTATTTTCAATTGGGTTTAACTTATCAAAAAATGGTAAAGCTTAATGAAAGTCAAATAAATTTTAATCAAGCGATTCAGCTATTTACTGAAATAAAAGCTCCGAAGCAAGTCGAAAAAATTTCCAACTCGCTGCTCAAAGCTCTGTCATAGTAATATCAAGTCCGGCTAGTTATATACTTACGATAAAAAGAGAGTGTGCAAACATAACCAATGCCAAAACGCGTGTCATATCATGTCCGGCTGATTAGTTGTCAAGTTAGAGCGTAAATTCAAAGCAGTCTATTTTTTCTTAGATTTATACTTCCGAATTATTGGTAAAACTTTACTGCCGTATGTACCCTTGCGAGTGTCAAAATGCTGAATATCTCCTGATGCTCCTGCTAAGTCTATACCACCCCAAGCAAAACCCGCATCTGTCATGGCAATAACAAACTCTTTTGGCATATTCAAAAAACCTGTTTTAGGGTCGCCTTTACCCCCGCTAGACTTGGGTGCAAAAGGTCGGTCTCCTCCGCCGTTAACTGGTGACGGTTTATTGTTTTCATCTTTACCACCAAGAATCAGATAGTTATTCTTTATTTTATTTTGTATCTCTTTTACTTCTGCGTTTAATGTATCTTCATTTGGTGTCATTGTATTGTCTGGGTGTAATCTCTGCCAATTCTTCAATAAAAATTCTTTAAGTTTAGTCTCATCACTCATAAAGGCAAAATACTGTTTTTGTGCATCACTTTCTAATTTCAGCTGATCGTAAGCATTACCTACTGAGTTGCCAAATGCACTTCTACCTTGTTTGATCGAATTGATAGATGAAGAAGTACCAAGCATAAAATTAGCAATCTCATCGTAGGCTATGATTAACTCTTGATCGAGTTTTTGTTCGCCAGCTTCGTTGAGTATATAGGGATTGTGCAACACATCAAAATCAATTGCTAGCCCCCAACCATGCAAACTTTGTTTTCTTCTTAAGGTACTACTGACACCAATCTTATAATCATCTCCCAAAGCTTTTTTGATGTTTGGTTCAGCTTTCTGCAACATATCTATTAGTTCTGGATGTACCTGCTTAACAGATTGTCCCAAAAATGTCGTTTCTTTCAGATCAGCTGTACATTCATCGTAGCTATTTTTACCTAATTCTTGAGCCATCAAATCCCAAGGATCTTCCTGTTTGGCTGGTGCATCTTCTCGTTGTATTATTTTTGACTCATCATCGGCGGCACTTTTTAGCTGCAAGGATTCTTGCATAGGTTGCACACTAGAAACGTGAAGTTGCCTTGGCAAAACCTGACGCATGACTTGATTCGCCGCCCAAGGTGTTACCATACGCATTATCCGGTCAGAAACCCACTCTGCTTGCTGTTTGTCAGGATCTTCTGGCTGCCCAACCGTAAGTTTAGCTTGGGGACAACGCAAGGGTATGCGACTAATGTCGTGACTAAGGGGCTTTTCTTTAATCGCTTCTGGTTCCAAGGATTGCTCATCAGCAGACTGCACCTCTTGAAGGTCTGGTGCTACCTCAGTTACTGTTTGAGGCAGGACAGTATTGATTTGTGTACTAAAGCCGCGTATTGGATTCGCCAGTGTGGGAATACCTGGGGAGGCAAGTGATGGATTCGTAAAAGTTGATGCGGCTAATTTGTTGCGTCCAATTCGCTCGCTCATCTCACATCCTCAAGCATATTTTTGAATCAAATTATACAATTTATTTAGTGGCGATGGCCATCGACTTAAGTAGAAATTATTCTGTGCCAGCAGGTGTTTTGTGTGAGCGAGATTTATAATTCTAGAAAGCTGGGATGAAAAGCTGGGCGATCGCTTTTGGCAATAGCCTCTCGTAGAGAAGCGATCGCTTTTGCAGGTGAATGAATTGGGTTAAGTTAGATTTATCTTGTCAAACGAGAAATTATTATGTCTTCTGCTCAAGATTTAGGAATAATTTTAGAAGACACACCAGAAGATGTTATATTTCCTCCTGGTGATTTATACAGTGATGAACCACCTTTGGAAACAGAACTTCACTTGCGGCAAATACTGCTGTTGATTCAGTGTTTGGAATGGTTGTGGCAGGAGCGTCAAGATTTCTACGCTTGCGGTAACATGACGATTTATTACAGTCCGCGTCAGCGTAAGTCTGAGCAATTTAGAGGCCCCGACTTCTTTGTAGTTTTAAATACCCAGCGCAAAATACGCAAAAGCTGGGTAGTTTGGGAAGAAGATGGCAAATACCCAAATGCGATTGTAGAGATTCTTTCTGACAAAACAGCTGCTACTGATAGAGGGTTGAAAAAGGAAATCTATCAAGATATTTGGCGGACTCCTGATTATTTTTGGTTTGACCCGGTAAGTTTAGAATTTAAAGGATTTCATTTACTAGATGGTCGTTATCAAGAACTGCAAGCAAATGAAGCTGGTTGGTTATGGAGTCAGCAATTGCAGTTATATTTGGGAGTTTATCAATCGAAGTTGCGCTTTTTCACTCCCGATGGACAACTGACACCCACGCCAGAAGAAGTAGCACATCAAGAACAACAACAGCGTCAACAAGCCGAACAGCAACGCGAACAAGCCGAGCAACAACTTGCTCAAATGGAGTCTACGCTTGCTCGCTATCGGGAAAGATTTGGTGAATTACCAGAGTAATACCAATTCAAAATTCAAAATTCAAAAGTAAATTATGGATGGAGAAGAATTGAGAAGAAGATATGCTGCTGGGGAAAGAGATTTTAGCGGTCTCAATCTCAGGGGTATTAATATCAGCGGCTCCGAACCAATGGAAGATGTTTTTATTAATATTGACTTGAGTGGAATCAATTTGAGTGGAGCCAACTTGACTGATACTATCTTGGCTGGTGCTGATCTTACTGATGCCAATTTGAGTAACGCCAATCTGACTAGTGCCGACTTGGGCCAGTGCAAATTGATTCGTGCTAATTTGAGTGGAGCCAATTTGACTAAGGCTTGCTTGGATGCTGTTAAGTTCAGGGATACTAATATGAGTGGTGCTGAATTGCGATCTGCTTCTATCACCCAAACTCAACTGGGTAACACCAATATGACTGGTGTCAAGCACGCGGCTAATGTTGACTGGACTGGCACTACTGTCTACGGTCTTGTCTTGGAGGATGGAACCGTGATCAATGACGACCACGACTGGTGAGACTGTTGTTACTTGAGGATCGGCTAACAGGGATGCATTCAATCCTAAATTTTGAAAATCAGTAACATCCATTTCAAGATTGTAAAATCACATCCATCCACCAACTTCCGCATCAGTCAGGGGTTTCTCTAACTTACTATATTCTGTTTGAGCCGCCCGCAATACGTGTTTCATCTGCACTGGTTCCCCAGCATCGGCAGCGAGGAAAGCGGCATTTAAGGCGATGTTACGGATATTACCCCCAGCAACATTGAGCCGCGCTAGTTGCAGAGCATCTAAATCTGCGGTTGGGGTTTCGGCTGGAAAGACACGCCGCCAAATTTCGGCTCGTTGTGTTGTATCGGGGAAGGGGAATTGCACCACAAAGCGAATCCGCCGCAGAAAGGCTGTATCAATTGCACTCTTCAGGTTGGTAGTTAAGACTGCTAAACCTGGGTAGCTTTCCATCCGTTGCAATAGATAGCTAACTTCAATATTGGCATAGCGATCGCGCGCATCTTTGACTTCACTCCGTTTACCAAATAAAGCGTCGGCTTCATCAAATAACAAAATCACTCCACCTTGTTCTGCGGCATCAAATACCCGGCGCAAATTCTTCTCTGTCTCGCCAATATATTTGCTGACTACTGATGATAGGTCAATCCGATAGAGGTCGAGGCGTAATTTCTGGGCCAGTACTTCTGCCCCCAAGGTTTTACCAGTGCCGCTACTACCTGCAAATAGAGCGCTGATTCCCAATCCCCTAGCACTCTTGCCGCCAAAACCCCAATTGTTATATACAGTACTACGTTGGCGCACATGAGCCGCAATTTCCCGGAGAACTTGTTTCTGCGCCTCTGGCAATACTAAATCATCCCAATCGCCAGATGGCTCAATCCGTTGGGCGAGTTCATCTAAGCGTGGACGTGCTTGCACGCGGCAGGCATCCCATAAAATGCTAGTAATATCGCTTTCTGGTGTTTGTGCTAATTGTCCTGCGGCTTCTGCACAAGCAGCGCGAATGGTTGCAGCACTAAGGTTAAACTGATCCACTAGGGTTTTGACTTGCCCATTCATTTGCGATGCACTCGCCCCTAATGCATCTTGCCAAACTGCACTTTGTTCTTTGCTAGTTGGTTGATGTACGTCAAAATTAACTACTAGGCGTTGTGATAAGCCGATGCGTTCTCGACTCGTAACTATTAAAAAGCCCTTTGTGCGTTCGATGAAACGAGCGATCGCATTCAGCCGCGCTGTATCATTAGTATCCAGTTCGTTGCAGTCTATCAGTAAGGCACTTTTACTTAAAATCGTCTCACGAGTCCACAGACGAATGAGATTATCCAACTCGCCTGGTGCTAAAGGAATGACTTGTGCGGGCATTATCCACAAGCTTAAACCCTGAAGCTGACAAACTGTGGCGGCAATGGCATGTTTACTGGCAGTTTCACTACCAGATAACTGGACAATTGGCAAGCTATTAACCTTGTAAGCTTGCGACCAAACTGCTGCGATTCGCTCTGCTAAATCTTGATGCGAGGGTACTAAATCGCTAACCTCTGGTAATGGCTCAATGATACCAGCTAGCCGTTCGTCAAGATATTGAATACCCGTGAGATAATGTAGAATCCGCTCGTCAATTCTCAAGGGACTAAGAGTTAGGGAATGACCATCACCAATTTGAATTAACCGCCAATAACGTAAGGGAGCATTTGGAGCGATCGCATCCCAATGGACGTTAGGTAAAGCTGCCAAAGCTAAACCCAAAGTTGGGTAAGCTCGTTGTGAATCGTCGTGAACTATAGCACACAATTTGGCAAAATCTCCATTTAATTCCATACCTGCACACAACAGCAACAAATTACGTTCAAAGGATGAGAGGCGAAACATTTTGCAGACTCTCTCCAATGCCGATGGTGCAGGCATCGCAGCAGCAGCTTCCTGTAATGCTTGCTCTAAATGCTCTTGGTGGTTCTCTTCAGGTTGATTTTGCTCTTTTGCCGTGTGATTTTCCAAAATACCACGCACTACAGCTAGAGCTGCTGATAAGTAGCGGTAGTTTGCCTCATCCCAATTGTGATTAATTGTTGTAGCATTCATAAAATTGTCACCTGTGGCGAATCATATTCCCCTAACTGATTTTTGTGAAGTGGACTTTCGGCGCCATCTACTTGCACGCGGACAATATAAGTTCCGGGTTTAACATTTTTGACCGGAATCGCGATCGCATCAGTGTCTTGGGTAGGTGGTGCAGCCAAGAAAGAGTAAGCTACCGGATTCTCACCTGATACCTGATTGAGTAGCAAAACTACTCGCTGTTCTTTACCTACTTTGGGCTGGAATTTAACGGTAATTTCTGCTGCGCGTAAATTCTCACCGCTATTTTCTACTTGAGTGACGAATGCTGTAATTGTTGGATGTAAGACAAAAGCCGCCACGTTTGATTCAACTAGATGATTCGTTTGCTCTGCATTGCCCATTGTTAGATGTACAACTTGCACACCCTGTATACTTGCGTATAAATCTGGGGGGACTAATAAGCTGATTTGCGTTTCTTTGACTTCTTGAGGTACTAGTAATGTTTCCGTATTACTAAAACGAACTCGTGTGATTTCACCGCGTAACCGTTTACCACGAATTACTAATTTTGTACCTGCAACAATCATTTGTTCGGTTTTTGTTGAAGCTATAACTTGCTCTATATTCGGTTGAGACAAGGGCATCATGTAGAAATCTTCTTCTTTGTCAGATTTACTACTTTCAATCAATACCATTGATGCTAAATAGGTAGCTGAAGGTCGATAGTGTGTTTGTAAAGCAGACCATAACTTAGAAGTTTCTTCCATGTTAAAAAACTCTGGAGTCAGTTTGATCTGCCCAATTTGTTCTGCTAAATCGGATACAGACACACTTGCTACGGCTTGGGAAAAAGCACTTGAGGTATTGGTTGTAGACGCATTTATCAAAGTATTTTCAATAATATCAGATGCGATCGCTGGTGTTTTGTGTAATAAATGCATTGCATAGCCGAGTAAAAGCTCTGCCTGAAAATCTTTAGCTCCGTAGGCTGTGAGTAAGTAGTGGAGATCGAGAGCTAGTGGTGGAATTGGAGAGCGTGGGTTTCCATTAATCCGTGAGTGCCTGCTGCGAAATTCTTGAGATACCCAATCGACATTGCGATTCTGCGTCACTTGATAGAGAAAAAGGTTGATTTGGGCACGCTCGTCAGCTTCAACTGAAATTCGATCCGGTGGTAGGGCAGTTACAATCACATCACCAACACTAGCAGCGATCGGATCGCTGACTAAACCATTTTCCAGCAAGACTTTTAGTACTGCTGTCACTGCGGCTATAGATAGCACATTACTCATCCTGATTCCTCATGGCAATAGCACATATTAATCATGTACGCCAGAGTACATTAATAGAATAATCTATTTTGCAAAACTTTAAGTCCTGTTGTTGCCAAGACTATCAGCACGAACGCTTCAACTTAAACCTTTATCGGACAGTGGTTTTACTTTTTTCACATCACAGATTCTCGATGAAGTGAAAAAAGTATTTGTCAAAAAGCTAGGATTTTACCGGATAAAGAAAACCTAATTCTTAATTTGAGAGCGAGTCGAGCTTAATTAAGATTTTAAATGATTAAAACTAAAGTGCCGATGACTACTAACCCAGTTCCTAAAACGATCTTCCAGCTTAATGTTTCTCCCAAAAAAATGACTGAAAATAATAAAACTAATACCAAGCTTGATTTATCAATTGGTGCAACAAGGGAAGCTTTTCCTGCTTGTAAGGCTTGGAAGTAAAAAATCCATGATAACCCTGTAGATAATCCAGATAATAATAAGAAAATCATGGTTTTTTGGGGTATAGCTAAGATATTAACTACGTTTCCCTGAAAAAATACGATCCCCCAAGCAACTACCAAAATGACCACAGTTCGGATTGCTGTTGCTAAATTAGCATTCACATTTTCTATCCCAATTTTGGCAAAGATAGTGGTCAATGCTGCAAAGGCAGCTGACAATAATGCATATATCCACCATGTTGTGGTGTTGCTTTCCATCTTAGCCTCCTGATTAGCCAGTCAAAATTAGCAGTGTAATTTAATCAGAGTCTTAAATTCAATTACTTGTCTCGTAAAGTTTGACTTGCTAGATTCGTAGTTTGCGCTCTACCGTTTGACTCTTTTAGTCACTCAGTACTACTGAAGCGACGATTCTCGGCAACTCGCGCTAACTTAATATCAGGAACAAATTTCAACTGCTATTAGGTTTAAAGTTTAAACATTTTATCAAAATTATCATATTACTTTAAGTTACTAATATGTTAAGCTGAGTATAATTAGATAAGTACTAGTAGTATATATTACTAATATTCATCTAAGTTATGAAGCAATCATATTTGTAATACTAGTATTATCTCTGAATAAAGTTAACACTTAAAGTAACTAGGATGGGTTGCCCCAGATGAAATCCCCACCTTCTTCAAATTCTTGGAATGGTCGCTTCGTCGGTGATAACCAGCGATACCGTTTAGACAGACGGTTAGGCGGGGGTGGCATGGGAGAAGTTTTCCTGGCAACGGACACCCGTGTAGGTCAGCAGGTAGCGTTGAAGTTGCTCAAAGATACGCTAGTGGCATCACAAGAAATGAGAAAGCGTTTTGAGCGGGAGGTGGCAGTTTGTGCTGCTTTGCAAAGCGACCACATTGTTAAGATTAGTGATTGTGGTGTAACCCCGGAAGGTTTTCCATTTTATGTAATGGAATATTTGCGGGGGCAAACGCTCAGGCAATTACTGTTGCGCGAAAAGCGGCTGTCTGTTGAGCGGACGGTGAAGATTATGGCGCAAGTTTGTAAGGGTTTACAGCTTGCCCATCAAGGAGTGACTCTCCAACGGGATGGTGGCAAAACCACTGAACATATTCAGGTAGTTCATCGCGACCTGAAACCAGATAATATATTTTTGATGCCCACAGATTTGGGAGAGTGGGTGAAGGTTTTGGATTTTGGTGTTGCCAAAATTCGTAGTGAATCTTCAGAAAATTCCAATATTACAAATATAACTAGTACATTTATCGGGACATTTCGTTACGCACCTCCTGAACAAATTCAAAGCGATCGCAACCTGGATGCTAGAGGTGATATTTACAGCTTAGGGATTATCCTTTATGAAATGCTGAGTGCAGCCGATCCCTTTGGAATCAGTATTAAGGGTAGTCAAGTGAGTGAGGCTTCTTGGGTGTTAGCTCATGCTTACGAGCCACCAAAACCACTGTGCGAGCAACCAGGGTGTGAGCATTTACCCGAACAATTAGAAGCCGTGGTGATGAAATGCCTCCAAAAAAACCCAGCCAACCGATTTGCAACGGTAGAAGAACTAAATCAAGCTTTGCAAGCTGCTGCCAAATTTGCCACCGAATCTAGCGTACCCGGAGAAATTACTGGGCGATCGCAAGCTTCTTCAAATCTTGGCTCAAATCACGAAACCGTTCCCAGACAATCAAACGACGATACTGTTATTCGTCCTCCATCTGGTTTCAATCAAGGTTCAAATCACGAAACGGTTCCCAGACAATCAAACGACGATACTGTTATTCGTCCTCCATCTGCTTACAATCAAGGCTCAAATCACGAAACGGTTCCCAGACAATCGAACGACGATACTGTTATTCGCCCCCCATCTGGTTTCAATCAAGGTTCAAATCACGAAACGGTTCCCAGACCATTTAACCCGATTAAGCAAAACCAATCTGAGCAAAGCGTTCCTCCCATTCAGGCGGGACACAACCAAGGCTCAAATCACGAAACCGTTCCCAAACCATTTAACTCAGTTGAGCAAAATCAACAGAGTCCTGTGAATAATCCGAACGCCAGCAAACCTGATGTGACGTTATTTCAACCACGACCAGGATCGAATCAAAGCGGTCAACAAGTACCAGCAGATAAAACGTTGTTTCAACCACGACCAGGATCTAATCAAAGCGGTCAACAAGTATCACCAGATAAGACATTATTTCAACCACGACCAGGATCTAATCAAAATAGACCACCAGTTCCATCAGATAAGACGTTGTTTCAGCCGCGACCTGCGTCTAATCAAAGTAGACCGCCAGTGCAACCAGATGTGACGTTGTATCAGCCACGACCTGTGTCTAATCAAAGCAGAACACAAACACGAACGGATGATACTATTTACCAACCAAGGCTAAGTGAGCAGCTAACTACGAGAATTACTCCCAATTTCTTGCGAATCGTAGGCGTGGTGTTGGCTATTGGGCTAACTTTAGCCGTAGTAACCTATATATATACGCAATTGCAATCTGGTAAACAGCCAAGCAACCAGCAAAATTTACCTAACAGCGATCAGCCCATTTAGAACTAATTGGCGGGGCATAACATATGCCCCTACCCGTGTACTTCATTTACCTGAAATACGCTGTATATATAACTGGCAGACATAATATCATTGGGGCACAAGCCTTGCTGTGCCCCGATCGTGGTTACAAACGACATTCCTTAACTAAGCTGTTACGCAAAAAGAAAAGCACATCAACTGGTGAGGTTGTCCTTTGTCAATTGTCCTTTGTCCTTAGTAAACACAAATGACAAATGACTAATGACTAATGACTAATGACTAATGACTAATGACAAATGACTAATGACTAATGACGGTCTACACGAGTTTGTGCAATATGTAGGCGCGTTAGCTTATAATTCATCCCAAACTACAGGAAAGGAATAATCTGAAAATGCCGAGAAATCACGATTTTCGTTGCGGGTTTCTTCATCGAGAACTTTGACAACTTTGTTATAAATATCTCGTGCTTGTTGCGGTGAATCACCGATGCTGGTTAATCCCACCTTGCCAAACTGCGAAAGGCAGCCCATAAGATGAAACACTGTACCCGTCTCTGTACCGCTGTCAAAGTGCAGTCTGTGGTGAGCAATGATATCCATCAAATCATTGGGTAATAATCCCTGATAGCGCTCTTTTTGCAGATTATCAGTGGCAATGTAATATTTTGGACGACCTTGTTGACTATAAAATAAACCCGTGGAAAGGTCATAGCGGCCGTTCGTTAATAATTTCAGGGTCATGAATGGATGCGTTGTACCGCCTTTACGCAGGTTAATTTCGATCGCCTGAATATCCCAGTCTCCATTACCCTTCTCAACAGCGATAAAATCTACACCAAACCGCTCTAAAGTGCCTTTATCTGCTAGCTTTCTGCCAACTTGAAGTCCCAATTGCTGTAATTGCAATCGATATCTTTCATCAGCAGGAAAGCTGCAACCAAGATAAATCTGACCGTCTGGGCCTCCGAGAATTTGGTCGTGAGTTGACAGGATTTCCACTTCGCCTTGGGGGGTGATCCGTCCTTGAACGCTGGGCGATCGCTTAATTTCCCCTTCCACGAATGCTTCAGCGATTGCCCCTAACTCAGGCATTTTTCCCAAAAAACTATCCCAAGTTTCTTGTTTTGCTTGAAAGCGCATCGTTGATAAGCGATCGCTAATTGCTGCTATCCTTTCGGCATGAGTACCAGTGTTTGGTGCTAAATTCTCAATCGGTCTGAGATCCAACAATGCATTCCCCTCTCCAGAAATGCCCTCGTTAAGTTTTACTACTACCCGTTTTAATGTTGGTTGCCGTTCCCACAAGTTAACAGTAGCTTCTGTCAAATCTGTATGGTTCCAAACTTTTTCGCTGCCATCTGGATGCGGTACTTCGCTTTCCTTGAAGATTTCCCGACTGCCACTTTTTGTTCCCCAAATTTGTAAATCTGGTGCAGCCGCATACAGTGGTACACCCAATTTTAAAGACAATTCGCCTTCCCAGTGCGAAGAGTTGTAGCAGATCATAAATGATTTGTCTAGCCTCAAAGATTTCTGAATCCGCTCTAGCAAGCGGGGGCGTTCTAAAATCTTTTGGCTTAGAGGCTTAAAAGAGGAATCGTAAGTAGAAAGTAACAGCAAGCGATTGCGAGCATGAGAAAAGGGAATTCCTGGCAACAATTGCAGATAATAATCAATGATACTCGGATGCAGCGGTACTGATGTTACATAAATCAGTCGAGTTCGGGGATTCCGCAACCGAATTAAGGAAAATAGTAATCTTTCTTCATAATGCTCGCAGCCTTCGATCTTTTGGAGTTCTCCCTGGTCAAGACTCAAGGAGGGAATAATTAAAATATCCGCTTCACTATTGTCAAATATTTCGCTCGTTTTCCAGCGATCGCGCAGGGTTAATTGTAAGTGGCGAAACTTTTCAACTTGTTCTAACTCGGAAATATTTAATGTTGCCATAACCCATGCCCTCTAATAATCTCAATGTAGCGCACCACGCACCCTTTTGGACGATGTATAGTCGCTATGTCAAGATTCAGGTAGTTTTGTAAAAAATTTCCGGAAGTCTGCAAGGAGCGATCGAGCTATAGCAACTCGTAAATCGCTGACTTCTTTAATTTATTTTCCCTCTTAAGGTTGAGCTAATTGCAGCTTAGTTTACCTCTAGGGGGCGATAAAGTAGAGCAACATAATAGTTAATTTTAAAGCAGGTGAAAAAGAGAAATTCTCGATCGAATCGCAGTTGTGTACTTATTTCATGGTCAAGCGTGAGGATAAATAATGTAAGTCGCGTACAGTTGCTAGAAATAAGTAAGTTTGGCAAACATCCAGGATATAAATGCCTAAAATTGCAAATGGCTAGTGAGAGTCAAAGCAAAAAATAAACCTTGGGTTGAATTTTCGATCCAAGGTTTAGTTATGAAATAGGGAATAGGAGAAAGATAGAGTATAACTAGTGCCCAATTCCTCTTTTTCAACACCCATTCAATATTCAATTACCAAGGTAAAACAGATGGCTAAATCAAAAGAACCAAAAGAGAAAAAAGAGCAAAAATTACAACCGCCACAGCAACAAGAAACACCAGGTGTTGAATCAGAAATGACACCAAAACCCAAAGCTGAAGATGCTCAGTATCGCGGTAGTGGGAAGTTACAAGATAAGGTAGCATTGATTACGGGTGCAGATAGTGGGATTGGTCGTGCTGTTGCGATCGCATTTGCAAAAGAAGGTGCAGATGTGGCTATTCTTTACCTTAACGAACACGATGATGCCAAAGAAACAAAACATTTGGTAGAAAAACAAGGGCGTCGTGCAGTAACAATTGCAGGTGATATTGGCAATGAAACTTTTTGTCAGCAAGCCATACAACAAACAATTGGTGAGTTTGGCAAACTCGATATTCTCGTCAACAACGCTGCCGAACAACATCCGAAAGAAAGTATTGAAGAAATCACCGAAGAACAACTAGAGCGAACTTTCCGCACTAATATCTTCTCAATGTTTTTCATGACTAAAGCTGCACTCAAGCATTTACAAGCGGGCAGTACTATCATCAATACGACATCAGTAACAGCTTATAAAGGTAGTCCACAACTACTAGATTACTCCTCTACAAAAGGTGCGATCGTTGCTTTTACTCGCTCCTTATCGAAAAATTTGGTATCTAAAGGAATTCGCGTTAATGCTGTCGCGCCAGGGCCAATTTGGACACCTTTAATTCCCTCAACTTTCCCCGAAGAGAAAGTTGAAACTTTTGGCAAACAAGTACCAATGGAACGAGCCGGACAACCTGAAGAAGTTGCTCCTAGCTACGTATATTTAGCTTCTGATGATGCTTCTTATGTCTCTGGACAAGTGTTACACGTCAATGGTGGAGATGTTGTCAATGGGTAAGTAGAATAGTTAAGAGTTATGAGTTAAGAGTTAGGAGTTAGAAGTTATAAACAAGATATTTTAAACTTACAACTTTTACCTCCTAACTCTAAACTTATAACTTTTAATTTTTACCTCCTAACTCTAAACTTATAACTCTTAACTTTTAACTTTTAACTCCTAACTCTAAACTTATAATTCTACCCTCATGGTCATCCATTGGAGGGATGATTTAATGTAGAAATATTGATACTCTGTCTAACAGCGTACATTTAATAAATAATAACTACGTTTATGGCATCTCCTACACCACTGAATGGCAGAGAACTAGTAGATTGTGCTAGAGCAAATGCCCAGCAAGGAATTGAAACTGCTGCTTATCAATGTGGCTATGGTCAAGACCTCAACAAATTTGCCAGAGAACTTAGACAAGCTTGTGAAGACATGAATTTACAAGTGAAAGAACTTAGCGGATTGATTACTGACCAGGACATGATACTGCAATTGGGTACTGGCGAAATTGTTGCTCCAGATACAGAATCAGAATTGTAAAAGTTAAGTTAGTCATTTGTCCTTTGTCTTTTGTCATTTGTAGTTTGTTATTCACTAATGACCAATGACCAATGACCAATGACTCTTTTCATAACTTTAAAATTATCCGCGCCAAATTGAAGTAAATCAAAACACCTACAACATCAACTGCTGTGGTGATGAACGGTGCTGACATTAATGCCGGATCTAAACGCAGATAGCGAAATAGAAATGGCAGTGCTGAACCGGAGATCGAAGCTAAAAGAGAAATAGCTACCAGACTAGTGCCGACAGCGATCGCTACTTCTAGTCGTCCTTGCAGAAAATAAGCCCAGACAGTAGCGATCGTACCTAACATTGCTCCCAATAGGGCGCCTGCGATCGCTTCCCGGCCGATTACCTGTAATGCACCACGCGATCGGATTTCATCGGTATTCATCCCGCGAATCACCACTGTGGAAGATTGAGCGCCTACATTACCCCCAGTACCAGTCAACAAGGGAATAAAGGCCGTCAGTGTCACCACTTTTGCTAAAATATCTTCTTGCGACTTAATAATTGTGCCTGTAACGGTATTAGTTACAAGTAAAACCAATAACCAGACAACTCGTTTCCGAGCGATTTCCAGTAAATTCATTTGAAAATAATTATCGCCCCCCGACTGCACGCCACCACCCAAAGCATAGATATCCTCGGTGGTTTCTTGTTGCAGAATATCAATTACATCATCCACCGTCACAATACCTACTAGAAGCTGTTCTCGATCTACTACAGGCACAGCCAAAAAATCATATCTTTGAATTAATCTTGCAACTTCTTCTTGATCTGTATCAGTGTAGACAAACACCACATCACGGGTCATAATTTCGCCAATCATTTGCTCAGGCTGAGACGTTACTAATTCCCGCAACGATACAATCCCCGTCAAGCGCCTTGCCGCATCCATGACATAAAGATAATAAATCATCTCACTGGCATTAGCTAAGTTGCGAATTCGCTCTAGAGCTTGAGATACTGTCAAATTTTCTTTCAGCGAGATCAACTCTAGCGTCATAATTCGCCCAGCTGTATCAGCTTCATAACCCAATAGTTGGGCTGTAGCTTGACGTTCAGCTGGACTCAGTTGTTCTAGCAAGCGATTGACGACTTTTGCCGGTAATTCATCAAATAACCTAGCTCGGTCATCCGGCGACATTTGATCGACAATATCGCAGACTTCCTGGCTTTTAAGTTCTTCAATTAACCGTTCTTGAACACTGTAGTCGAGATATTCATAAACTTCGATCGCCTCATCCTTAGAAAGCAAGCGAAAAGCCAAAGCATGCATCGCTTCTGGTAAACCCTCAATCGCCTCGGCGATATCCGCAGGCTGCACGGGTACGAGAATTGATTTTGCTCCTTGCAAGTCTCCTGCTTCTAGGAGCATTTGCAGCTGAGTCCGCACTAAATTTCGCAATTCTCTGCGTGAGAGATTCTGGATGGTAGAGTTTAAATTGTTTGTCTCAGTCAAAGTCCACTTTCCTCAGCCAGTTTGAACAAGGTTGCTGCCCTTAGTCTAGGGGAAAGTGGGAATGTGCAACGTCAAACTTGTAATTTTTCTGACTTAAAGTAAATTGAAAACTTTTGTAAATGAACGAAAGAGTAGGGTTTTGGGGGGAAGGGAAAAGGTTAAAGGGAAAAAAACTTTATATATCGAGCCTTCCAATCCTTTTCTCCTTACCCTTTTCCCTTTAACCGAGCAGTATTGGATTGTGTTTTCTAGCTTAAATGCATGAATGGTAAGGCTTTTGCAAAAGTTTTTGTTCCACTGATTTTAGGTTATTACTAAATTTATGCTGGTTCTGGTAACAAAAAGATAAAGTAATAATCAAAATGAACTATAGATAAATATTAATTTTTCAAATCTTTAAATATTAAAATTTTTCTTTATACAAATTTTATATAGTTAATAAATTTGTAAATATACACATTAGATTATCCGGTATTTTGGCATTTTTTATTTAAATATCATCAAAACTTTTATATTCCTTTAAAAAAGGATAGATCAATATGAATATTTAAACAAAGTTCTATACAGAAGATAGACATAACACCGCCATCTATTGTCAAATGTGTAAGCACTAAAAGAATACTTAAGTAATTTATGTAAAGTTATTGCATTTGACTAATTACGCATGTATTTGCTTTCTTAAGCACTGCTTGCCTTGCTGATATGCATCTGCACATCAATAAAATTTAGAAGGTATCAAGAATTCAGTAAATTTTTGAAAGAAAACAAAGACTAACAAAGACTAATATATTCTTCAATTAATTATTCATGACTAGTAATTACTAAATATATATTTATAAGTTAATCAATTATTAGCTTGTCAGTATATTTATATCAAGCTTCATGATGCATTTTTGTTGGAATATTCAATGTTAAATTAATCCTGAAACACTAAATTATGGCATCAAATCAAAACTTATCAACATCTGTAAGTCCAGTAATTACTACTAAATCATCTCTAGAAAGTATCGATCGAGGACAAACCAGCATTTCTGCTCGCTCTAGCCTACTCTCTCAAGGAGATGGACTCAAGGCAGAGTATTACGACAACATGGACTTCACCAACCTGAAGGTAACTCGTACAGATCAGACGGTGAACTTTAACTGGCGTGCTGGTTCTCCCGATTCGTCGATTGATGCAGATACTTTCTCAGCGCGGTGGACAGGTCAGGTAGAAGCTAAGTACAGCGAAACTTACAAGTTCTACACCACTGCTGATGATGGTGTACGACTGTGGGTGAATGGTCAACAAATCATCAATCAGTTTATCGATCAACCTGCCACCGAATCTAGTGGCTCGATCGCATTGGTTGCAGGTCAGAAGTACGATATTAAACTTGAGTACTATGAAAATAAATCCAATGCTGTTTCTCAACTGCGTTGGTCAAGCGCCTCTCAGGCGAAGGAAATCATTCCCCAGTCTCAACTGTATAGTAATGTCGTCAGCACACCTAGTAGTGGCAATGGACTCAAAGGTGAGTACTACGACAACATGGACTTCACTAACCTGAAGATAACTACTACAGATCCGACGGTGAACTTTAACTGGCGCGCTGATTCTCCCGCTCCGTCGATTGAGGCAGATACTTTCTCAGTACGGTGGACAGGTCAGGTAGAAGCCAAGTACAGCGAAACTTACAAGTTCTACACTACTGCTGATGATGGTGTACGACTGTGGGTGAATGGTCAACAAATCATCAGTCAATTTGTCGATCAAGCTGCCACTGAATCTAGTGGCTCGATCGCATTGGTTGCAGGTCAGAAGTACGATATTAAACTTGAGTACTACGAAAATACAGGCAATGCCGTTTCTCAACTGCGTTGGTCAAGCGCCTCTCAGGCGAAGGAAATCATTCCTCAGTCTCAACTTTATTCACCAGTTCTTCCGACCACTATCACCTTAGGCTCGTCTTCGATGATTGTGAACGAAGACAGTGGTAGTGTTACCGTCAAACTAATTAGAACTGGAGATTTAAGTAGTACATCTTCAATTAAATATGCAACTATAGCTAATACTGCTACAAAAGGAGTTGACTATGGCAGTGAAGGCGTTGAAAGTGCTGGAGTACTGACTTTTGCGCCGGGACAAAGCAGCGCACAGATATCCATTCCGATCAATGATGATTCCTCGATAGAACCAGATGAAAGCTTTAATTTTGTCATCGATCAGGCAGAGGGGGCAACACTAGGAGTCCAAAGAACTCTCTCAATTACAATTCAAGACAACGATCGCTCCGGCCTTGATTTCAGTCAGCCAGTAGTTAATGAGGGTGACGGTACTGCCAAGGTGATAGTTACACGAGGCAATGCTTCGGCGGCGGCTAGCGTCAACTACACAACCCAAGATGGAACTGCTAAAGCTGGATCTGACTACCAGGCTGTATCTGGAAGCTTGAGTTTTGCAGCCGGACAAACCAGCAACACCATTGTTATCCCCATTCTGAATGACAACGTTGGGGAATCAAATGAAACATTTGCTTTGAAGTTCAGTAATCCAGTTGGAGTGCAGTTAACTAATCAACAGACAAGTATCACTATTATTGATAATGACTCTGGTAACTTTGCTTTAGATACGGTAGCTTCTGGCTTGAATCAACCCACAGCTTTTGAATGGGCACCTGATGGTAACAGTATGTTCATTGCCCAGAAAAATGGGGTAGTGCGAGTTATGAAAAACGGTACTTTATTATCAACCCCGTTTACTGATATTCGCGGACAGGTAAATGATACGCGCGATCGCGGTCTGTTAGGCATTGCCGTACATCCAGATTTTGGTAAAAGTCCAAACGGCAACAACTATGTTTACCTGTTGTATACCTACGATCCACCAGAAACTAATACAAGCAATTCTAAGAATAATCCCAATAGCACATTGGACGATCCCGATCAGAATGGGAATCGGACTGCACGCCTAAGTCGCTTCACAGCTGACCCCAATACTAATTACACTACTGCGATCGCTGGCAGCGAAGTTGTACTACTCGGCACAAATGGCACTTGGGCAAATATCAGTCACCCAGATGGAAATAGCACAAATGTTTCACTTGGCTATGCACCATCAGGAATTCTCAACAAAGATACTGGTAAGCCGTTTACCAGCTTGCAGGATTATCTGAATAATCTCGATAAAGTCCAAAATATCCAGAATTTTATCGCCAATGATAGTGAATCTCACTCAGTTGGTTCTGTGCGTTTTGGTACTGATGGTTCTCTATTTGTGAGCTTAGGAGATGGTACTTCCTACAATGGAGTAGACCCCCGAGCAATTCGCGTCCAAGATAAGAATAATCTATCCGGCAAGATTTTGCGGATTGACCCGATTACTGGTAAAGGCTTATCAAGTAATCCTTTCTACAACGGTGACGCTAATAGCAATATTTCCAAAGTTTATGACTACGGTCTGCGTAACCCCTTCCGTTTCACAATTGATAAAAAGACCAATACCCCAGTAATTGGTGATGTTGGCTTCGGTACCTACGAAGAGGTGAATATCGGAAAACCAGGAGCTAACTTTGGCTGGCCATTCTATGAAGGTGGCCTTGATGCAAATGGTAATGTCGTCAGTCTGAAACAACCAGCCTACGCTAATTTAGATGCAGCAAAAGCTTTCTATAATAGTGGCTCATCTGTTACAGAACCACTGTACACTTACAAGCATTCTGGTTCTAATTCGATCCTGGTGGGTGACTTTTACACAGGTAATACTTTCCCTGCAATCTATCAAGGTGCCTTATTCATTGGTGATTTCAGTCAAGGAACTATCGATGCTTTGATATTAGATAGTCAAGGTAAAGTTACCTCAGTTAAGCGGTTTGCTTCCCAAACAGACAGGCCTAATCTCGGACTGCCTACACAAATCACCACTGGCCCTGATGGTAATCTGTATTATGCAAACTTGACCGGAGGCGAGATCGATCGTTTCCGACCTGTTTAGAGATAAATACAGTTTAATGTGAGTTCGACAAGCCCTTTTTTGACCTCTCCCCCAACCCCTCTCCGACACAGAGAGGGGAGCCAAAACCCTAATTTCTCGTTGCTCCTCCCTTTCCCCGTGGGAGAGGGCTGGGGTGAGGGTTCATCGAACTCACGTTGGTTTAGAGATGACATAAAAATTATCAGCGATCGGCGAACAGTTATTTGACCGTTCGCTGATTTTGCTTAAGATAACTTTGTCACAAATCCCAACAATTTTTTGGTATTTGATGTGAGGAGTGTTCGACGATAAGTATCAGCGGCTTTTTTAATTGCTTCGGCTTGAGTGGGATAAGGATGAATTACACTGCTTAACTTGCTCAAGCCAATCTTGTTCACCATTGCCGTAGTTACTTCTGATATCATCTCACCCGCGTGACTGGCGACAATAGTTGCACCGATAATTTCATCAGACCCCTTTTTGTGGTGAATTTTGAGAAATCCTAACTCTTCACCATCTGCGATCGCTCGGTCTACACTATTAAAAGGTATGTTGATGGTTGTCACCTCAATACCCAATTTCTGCGCCTCGTGTTCGTACAACCCCACGTGGGCAATTTCTGGGTCAGTATAAGTTACCCAAGGCATCACCAAACTACTGAGTTTCGAGCGTCCCAAGCCAAAGGGAGAAAACAGTGTATTTTTAATTACAATCCGCGCTGCTGCATCAGCAGCATGGGTAAACTTCCAGTTCATGCAGATATCGCCAGCTGCATAAATTTTGGGATTGGTCGTTTGCAGGTAATCATTTACCTTTACGCCTTGGTGCTTGTCATATTCTACACCCACAGCTTCTAAATTTAGATTTTCGACATTTGGCGATCGCCCCGCACCGACTAAAATTTCATCGACTGTCACCGAATCTCGATGACCGTTAGAGGAAAAGTAAAGGCGTTTTCCCTCAGTCACAGTTACCACTTCTTCCAGTTTGGAATCGAGTACTAGGCGAATTCCTTCGTTAATCAAAATCTTTTGGAGAATTTTAGCGGCTTCAGGGTCTTCTTTATTTAGGAGATGAGAACCGCTATGGAAAAGCACCACCTCACAACCCAAACGCCGGAAAGCTTGCGCCAATTCGCAACCAATGGGCCCGCCACCAATTACCGCCAAACGTTCCGGTCGTTGAATTAAGGAAAAAACCGTTTCATTGGTTAGATAACCCGCCTGTTCAAGTCCCGGAATCGACAGTTGTGCAGGTCTTGCGCCAGTTGCAATCACAGCTTTTTTAAACTTGAGGGTTTTATCGCCAACTTCCACGGTGTTTTTACTTGCAAATCGACCGCTACCCAAAAAGACATCAACACCCAACTTTTGAAACCGTTCCGCCGAGTCGTTAGGGCTAATATCAGCTCTTATCTTCCGCATCCTGGCCATAACTTTGGGAAAATCAACATCAATATTATGTTGAGGAATATTAACTCCCAAGTCTTTAGCATCCCAGATTTCGCCAACGATGCGGGCAGAGCGAATAATAGTTTTAGATGGTACGCAACCAACATTTAAGCAATCTCCACCCATGAGATGCTTTTCAATTAACGCCACCTTTAAACCCAAATCTAGACCCGCAGCACCCGCCGCCACGACTAATCCCGCCGTACCAGCACCAATAACTACCAAGTCGTAAACATCGGCGGGTTGAGGATTAACCCAATTTGGCGGATGAACGTAAGACACCAACTTTTGGTTATACTCATCCGTTGGGCGAACAGTAACTCTCTCTAAATCTGAATTGGTCATTAGCAAAACCTTTTTTAAGAATTGAAAATAATACTAAATTCAACTGCCTTTTATAGGAATTCAAAATTAAAAATTAAGAATCCTGATAAATTTAGGCGGTTCAATCTTTTATTTTTTATGCTTGTTTAATAATTGGACTTTGAACAAAATTAATTATTTGTCGGCGCATCCAATTCAGGCAGTAACCGCCGAACGATTGAATTGACGCGGTGCAAAACCGCAACCAAGCCCGATAAAAATTAACGGACAATGTGATAAAAAAGCTGCTGTTTCGCGCTTGAGTACAACGACTTGTTAGGCGTAGCTTATGATTCACGAAGTCCTACGGCTTGAGATTAAGCGACGCTTTGCCTGTCTCCGGGTCGAAAGGCACTGATTGATGCTCATGCACAATCATCCACTTGCCGTCAATCTCACGCAAGCAAACAGTCGCCCGCACCCACATTTCGACTTTCCCTCCGTCTGTCAGTGTTCCGCTCACACGATAGAGGTAATGGCAGAAAGCCACCGTTTCGCCCGTCGTGATGCTCAGGTCTAGAATCTCATAGCCGATTGAGCCTTGAAATGAAGAAACCCACTTCTGGACGCGTTCTCTAACCGTATCTACTCCGATATATTGCAGTGGATTGATGACATCGAAAGACAGAATATCCGGCGCGTGATTGGACAAAAGCGCGTTGATGTCCTTGTTGGGTAATGCTTTGACGCGCTCCTCGATTATCGTGCGAATTTGGACTTCATCATTTGGTTTACTATTTTCAGTTTTCATATCACTTTCCTTTGTTCAGTTGTTATCCCATTTTCCGCAATTTATTTTGTAATATATGAAGATTACCAAAGATAGCGAAAGCATCTGTCCACCCTTATAATTTTTCTTCTAAAGCTTTGCGCGCAATCCGGGTTACATAAACTGTCACAGCTACTGTAGCAATCAAACCCAAGATGCGAATTGCCCATTGTAAAGTCGGGTTGGTAGGTTGAGCCTCAGTGCCAATCATGGCAAGATTACCTGCAAGGGAACCAATATAAACATACATAATGGTTCCAGGAATCATCCCTAGAGAGCCGATGAAGTAATCTTGAAGTGAAACTCCCGTGATGCCAAAAGCATAGTTCAACAAATTGAAAGGAAATATTGGGGACAGTCGCGTTAACAGGACAATTTTTAATCCTTCTCTACCTACCGCTTGGTCAATGGCGGCAAATTTTTTGTTATCTGCGATTTTACCAGCAACCCAACTCCTTGCTAAATAACGTCCGACGAGAAAAGCAGCAGTAGCGCCAAGGGTTGCACCGATAAACACGTAAAGAGAACCCCAAACTGCACCAAAAATCACACCAGCTCCCAAGGTGAGAATAGAACCTGGGAAAAAAGCAACGGTAGCAATAATATAAATAGCAATAAAAGCTATGCCTCCTACTGCGCCCAGGCTATCAATCCACTGCAAGGCTTCGCGTAAAATTGCTTGGGGATTGAAAGAATTTAAAGTTACCGATTCTTGTGCTAAAGCTGGGTCTGTATTTAATGAGAAACTACTTGCCAATATTAGTAATATTAATATACTGAGGCGAAAAAACTTCAGGAAGTTTCTGGTATTAATACTTTTAAATATCTGAATGATTATTAGTTTTTTCATGGGTTGTGATTTCTTCTACTGCCACACTTTGAGCTAATGCTTTCTGAGCAACTTTTGTGATATATACAGTTACAGCAACGGTAGCAATCAACCCAACTACTCGCATTATCCATTGCCAGACTTGAGTTTCTGGAGTAATTGGTTGATGAGAGGTGTTAATCGTGGCAAGATTACCAGCTAAAGAACCAATATAAACGTACATCACAGTACCGGGAATAATACCGAAGGAACCTAATATATAGTCTTTGAGAGAAACCTGTGTTATCCCAAAAGCATAATTTAATAAATTGAAGGGAAATATAGGTGAAAGACGAGTTAGCAAAACAATTTTCCATCCTTCTTTAGCAACTGCTAAATCAATTGCTTTAAATTTAGGATGTTTTTCCATTTGTCGAGAAACCCAATTTCGTGAGAGGTAGCGTCCAATAATAAAAGCCAAGGTTGCTCCGAGTGTTGCAGCAATTAGCACATATATCGATCCCCAAAATACTCCAAACAGACAACCACCTTTGAGGGTTAGGAGGGAACCGGGTATAAACAGCAATGTTGCCAAGTTGAAAATAACTATGTAAGCGATGGGGCCTAAAGCACCAAGACTGTGAACCCAAATGACTAAGGTTTGTAAAAGTCCCTGAAAGTTGAACTGTTTAGCGGCAATTATGAGAGTGACAATCAGGCAACTTAGGAGTAGCAGTTTGAGTTTGGAATTTAATAAACGCTTGTTCATTTTTATAAGTTTCACCCTCAGAGGCTCAATGTTGACCTTTTGAAGCTCAATGTTGACCTTCTGAGGCTCAACGTTGACCTTTTGAGGCTCGATGTTGACCTTCTGAGGCTCAATGTTGACCTTTTGAGGCTCGACTTTGACCTTCTGAAGCTCGATGTTGACCTTCTGAAGCTCGACTTTGACCTTCTGAGGCTCAATGTTGACCTTCTGAGGCTCAACGTTGACCTTTTGAGGCTCAAATTTAAAATTTACACCTCAAATCCAATGCCCCTAAGATATACTACTTAGATGATAAACAGCTTAAAGCCTTTTAAATTTTTCTCGGCGATACCAGCTACAAATTCGCTCAGGTGAAACGCCGAGTAAATAAGCAATAATTACTATCTGATTAAGTAGCGTAGTTTTTAATACTCCTTTTTGCAACCATCTACGCGCTGAGGTAACAACTGGTGTGGGAATAATTACAATGCGTCCGATGCGTTTTAAACGACGCATAAGTTCAAAGTCCTCCATGATAGGCAATTCGGGAAAACTGCCTATTTTTTGAAATGCTTCCTTGGTTAAAAAAATTGCTTGGTCGCCATAGGGCATTTGATAAAAATGCGATCGCACATTTACTCCCCACTCCACCCATCGTAAACTTAAAAGTGACGCATCAATCCGCAACTTAAAAGCACCAGCTACAATCCCAGGTTGTTGTAGCGCTGTGCGAATCATCTCATCAAACCCAGTTGGTAAACGGGTATCCGCATGGAGAAACAGCAGAATCTCACCGTTAGCCGCTACAGCACCCGCGTTCATTTGCACAGCACGACCGGGAGATGATGAAATAACTTTGACATTTAAAGATTGAGCGATCGCTACAGTATCATCACTAGAGCCACCATCGACTACAATCACTTCTATATTTGTACTGGCTTGAGTAGTAGCAATGGCTTTTTTAATATTCCCCGCTTCATTAATAGCCGGAATAATAATCGAAATTTTGGCTGCGTCAATACTTTGACTCATGATTGCTGAGTTTGTTTTTCCGGTTGGTCAGGAAATGAACACTCTACCGTTACCTTCAGATTACTTTCAGCCGTGCCTTTAGTTATGTAAGGTATACCTGCTTCACCGCCAACTTTGATCCCAAATTCTAGAGTGACTTTATCAATATTGGCAACAGGGATTTTCTTAAAAGCATTGAGTGAATAAACAGTGTAAGCCCGAATTGTACCTTCAATTGCTTGGAAATTTTGGACTATCTGTTTTTGTGCAGCATCAGCATTCCATCCCTTATCAATTAGCGCTTCTTCTTCTCCCTCTGGAGAAACTTCGGTAATGACTGGTGGTGCATCTACGTTATTTGTGGCTTCAATGTAAATAATAGTGCCATCTTCTAACTGAATAGGTGTGAGTTGAGTCATGGGATAAATCTCGCCTAAAAGAATTGCGTGTACGGTAGTGCAGCTGTGCATTGGTGTCAACTTAACGTGAAAGCCAGATGAGAATCAGCTTTTAGCAAATTGTCTCGTTCCTAGTCTCCGACTAGGAATGTCCTTCATTGAGGCTCCGCCTCCTAAACTCGCGGCAGAGCCGCCAGGAGTAGCATTTCCAGCCAGAGGCTGGAAACGAGGTTTTAAAGGAGTTTTAGCTTAAGTTGACACCTATGGCAGCTGTGCAACTCTACAAAATTTTACGGAAAATGCGGTAAATTTCTTGTAGAAGCTGGAAATAATTCGGCACAACTATCATAGGGCTTTGCAGGATGAGTCGAGACGCTTTGGTGGTGGGAATTAATACGTATGACCGCTTAAAGAGTCTTAATGCGCCTGCTGCCGATGGTGAAGCGATCGCTCAAATTTTACAACAATATGGTGAATTTCAAGTAACGCGGCTACCAGCAGTCAAAGATAAGGAAAACCAGACAATTCGCATTGGTAAGCAAACTAAAGTTAGTTTAACTCAGTTAGAAAAAGCGATCGTCCAATTGTTTAAGCCAGATGGGAAGCCGCCAGATACAGCGCTGCTGTATTTTTCTGGTCATGGATTGCGGAAAAATCTAGGGATTCAGGAAGGCTTTTTAGCGACGAGTGAAGTCAACCCCGATGCGGGGAATTGGGGACTATCTCTCCAATGGCTGCGGCGACTGCTGCAAGAAAGTGAAGTCAGACAACAAATTGTGATTTTGGATTGCTGCTATAGCGGAGAAGTGCTAAATTTTGCAGAGGCAGATCCAGGCGATCGCGGTAAAGGCAGAGACAGGTGTTTTATTGCGGCTTCTCGTGATTTTGAAGTAGCTTTTGAAGAGATTAATAGCCAACACAGCGTTCTCACCGCCGCACTGCTTCAAGGTTTGGAACCAAAACAAGACCGTTGGGTAAGTAACTACACCTTAGTAGACTTGCTCAATCAAGAACATCACCCGTTTCCCCAGCGTCCCATTTTTGCTAACTCTGGTGAAGCAATTAATTTCACCCGCAAATGGAATTCCTCTGTTGTTGACTCCACAGTACAGATATCAGCTATTTGCCCTTACAAAGGGTTGTCTTATTTTGATTGCACAGAAGCAGATGCCAAATTATTTTATGGCAGAACTGCGTTAACTGATGAATTATTAGAAAAAGTGCGATCGGGTAATTTCCTCGCTGTGTTGGGAGCATCAGGAAGTGGCAAATCTAGTGTTGTCAGAGCCGGTTTACTTTATCAATTAAAGTTAGGACGCAAGTTATCTGGTAGCGATACTTGGCAGTTGAAAATATTTCGACCGGGGATTAATCCCTTACAAAATTTAGCACTGGCATTTGTAGAATCAGAATTATCAGATATTGAACGCGCATCTCAATTAGCCAAAGCAGAAGAATTAATTGCCAAAGGCGCAGTTGGTTTACGACAGTTGATTACTGCTGCACAAACTCAGCGCGTAGTGCTAGTGATAGACCAATTTGAAGAAGCTTTTACTCAATGTCAAGACATTACAAAACGACAGCAGTTTTTTGAATGTGTGCTAGGTGCTTTACAACGGGATGACAATAAACTCTGCCTAATAATCACAATGCGGGCTGATTTTTTTGGTAAATGTCTGGAACAAGAGTATGGCGGACTAGCTAAGAAGATTCAAGAGCGTTTAGTAACAGTAACACCAATGAATCGGGAGGAATTAGAAACAGCAATTCTCAAACCTGCTGAACAGGTGAACTTAGCAGTAGAACCAGAATTAGTTTCTCAAATGATTGCAGATGTAGAAAATTCACCGGGGAGTTTACCGTTGTTGCAGTACACGTTGACAGAACTGTGGAAGCAAAGAACTGAAGAACGGTTAACCCTGACTACATATGGCAAACTAGGCGGAGTCAGGGGAACCCTGCAAACACGCGCTACACAAGTTTATGAGTCATTATCACTTGAGGAACAGCAAGCAACAAAGCAGATTTTTTTAGAATTGACGCAGTTGGGAGAAGGAACAGAAGATACGCGTAGACAGGTTTTGCAACAAGATTTAGTTACTTCACAGCATCCAGAAGTTGTGATTAATAGAATAATTCAACGGTTAGCTGATGAGAAACTAGTTGTCACCAGTACCTTATCTAATCAAATTGCTGTGGTAGATGTGGCACATGAAGCACTAATTCGCCATTGGTTGCTATTACGCAAATGGATTGAGGAAAGTCGGGATATACTGCGACAAAAGCGAAAAATTGAAGCGGCAGCTATTGAATGGCGAGATAGGGGAAAGGCGAAAGATTATCTGCTTCAGGGCAAGCGGTTGAGAGAAGCAGAAGATTTGCATAAACAACAAACTGAAAACTTAAGATTATCTGACTTAGCTATTGAGTTTATTCAAACTAGTGTCAGACAAAGACGGAATAATCGCTTTCAGTCAATTGCTTTTTTCTTAATTATCCCGCTGGGTTTATCAATATATGTGGGTATAGTTATTGAGAAACAGATTAGGATAAACCAACTTTGGCAAACTGTTGATGCTGCTAGAGAAAAGAAGAATAGTGACGCAAGAATTCAAGCACTTGAAAAACTAGTCCAAGCTCGTGAGAGTCTAAGTAGTAAAGATTTCAGCGGTGCCAACCTCAGCGGTGCCAACCTCATCGGTGCCAACCTCAGCGGTGCCAACCTCATGAGTGCCAACCTCAGCGGTGCCAACCTCAGCGGTGCCAACCTCAGCAGTGCCTACCTCCGCGGTGCCGACTTCAGCAGTGCCGACCTCAGCAGTGCCAACCTCATCGGTGCCAACCTCAGCGATGCCGACTTCAGCAGTGCCAACCTCAGCAGTGCCAACCTCAGCAGTGCCAACCTCAGCGATGCCAACCTCATCAGTGCCAACCTCAGCAGTGCCAACCTCAGCAGTGCCAACCTCAGCAGTGCCAATCTCATCAGTGCCAACCTGAGGGGTGCCAACCTCAGCAGTGCTTACCTCAGCGATGCCAACCTCAGCAGTGCCAACCTGAGGGGTGCCGACCTCAGCGGTGCCTACCTTAGCAGTGCCAACCTCAGCGATGCCGACTTCAGCAGTGCCAACCTCATCGGTGCCCACCTCAGCAGTGCCTACCTCATCAGTGCCAACCTCAGCAGTGCCGACCTCAGCGGTGCCGACCTCAGCGATGCCAACCTCAGCATTGCTGACCTCAGCGGTGCCGACCTCAGCTATGTTAGAAACCTTACTTCTGAGCAAGTTAAATCTGCTATAAATTGGGATAAGGCAAAATACGAAAACGATTTTCCTGCCTACCCTGATTTACCACCAGAACCAGCTAAGTGAATACTTTGGGGTTCCGTTTTTACTTCTAACCAATCCTGCAATGCAACTTTTTGCAAACTTTGTCTACATTATTATTCAACTAAAAGTAGTTGTTTTGCGGTCTTCTTTGCGTCTATGGGCAAAACAAAAAGATTTATTTGTCAGAGCGAGCAACACTCAAAGATTGCTTTGCTGGTAATGAGTTTTTATAATTAAGCGATCGCAGAGCTAATCTGAGAAAATGGCATCAAAGAGCGATCGCAATGATCGGAGATTGCTTTGCTGGCAATGAGTTTTTATAATTAGGCGATCGCAGAGCTAATCTGAAAAAATGGCATCAAAGAGCGATCGCAATGATCGGAGATTGCTTTACTGCCAATGAGTTTTTATAATTAAGCGATCGCACAAAACAAAGACGAACCCTACATCTAGTCTAAAAAATGGTGTTCAGGAGCGATCGCTCTTTTCAAAGATTGCTTTGGTGGCAATGAGTTTTTATAATTAAGCGATCGCACCAAACAAAGACGAACCCTGCATCTAGTCTGAAAAAATGGTGTTCAAGAGCGATCGCAATGATCGGAGATTGCTTTGCTGGGAATGAGTTTTTATAATTAAGCAATTCGCACTAAACAAAGACGAACCCTGCATCTGGTCTGAAAAATGGTGTTAAAGAGCGATGCCTGGGTTGGGCTACGCCTACGCTTGACTCTGAAATTCATTGCTAAGATGTCTTGATACAATTAGTTTGTAGTAAAAAGCTTCATTAAATTTTGATGTCATCCCCAATATAGTTACTATGACAGCGATCGCCATCAACTTAAACCCCATCATCCAACTCACCGACAATCAATTTTATCAGTTGTGTCGTGAAAACCCTGAAATCAAATTTGAACGCAATGCAAGGGGAGAACTTCTAATCATGCCACCCACAGGCGGAGAGACTGGAAATCGTAATATTGAAATTGCGGCAGATTTTGTGATTTGGAATCGTCAAACTCAACTAGGAATTTGCTTCGATTCTTCCACTTGCTTTAAATTGCCTAATGGTGCAAACCGTTCTCCTGATGTCGCTTGGATTAGAAAAGAACGATGGGATACACTTACACCTGAAGAGCAAGAGAAGTTTCCACCTATTGCACCAGACTTCGTTTTAGAGTTAATGTCACCCAGCGATTCTTTGAAAGAAACCCAAGATAAAATGCAGGAATATATCGATAATGGGGTTAAATTAGGTTGGTTAATTAATTCAAAATTACGTCAGGTAGAAATCTACCGTCTTGGTCAACCAGTGGAAATATTAGAACATCCAAAAGAATTATTAGGTGAAGATATTTTACCAGGATTTACTTTAAATTTAGCAATAATCTGGAGATAAATATTAATTTATGACAGCATCAAAAAGCGATGCCTGCGGTATTTGCTAGCCAACGCAACACTCAAAGATTGCTTTGCTGGCAATGAGTTTTTATAATTAAGCGATCGCACTAAACAAAGACGAACTCTGCATCTAGTCTGAAAAAATGGTGTTCAAGAGCGATCGCACTTTTCAGAGATTGCTTTGCTGGCAATGAGTTTTATAATTAGGCGATCGCAGAGCTAATCTGAGAAAATGGCATCAAACAGCGATCGCTTGACTCTGAAATTCATTGCCAGGATGTCTTGATACAATTGTTCTGTGCTACTAATGGTAATTTTGCCATCTACCTGAAGTTTCTTGATGACTGCTAAGGTTCCCTTAACATTTAATCCTAGTCGAGTTGCTTCTTTTCTAGCTGCGAAGTCATCTAAAATTATGTAATCTGTTTGTAATTCAGTGCCTAAAGCAATGGCTTCTGATTCTCCTCTCCCTAGTCGCATATTTAGGCGATTGGCTAAGGAAAGTAATTGAATTTCTTTGACTAATATTTTATCGGAATCAATTAAAGCTTTTACCTGCTGACTCGCTGCATCAGATTTAGCACTAATTTCTTCTGCAACAAAATTTGGCAAATAAAACTCATCAGAGGAATCTAGAAAAATATCGAGAAATTCCAGGCGCGATAAAAAGATTAATGGAGAAGAGTTAAAAACAACCTTTACACACCTTACCAATCCTTCTCTATAGCGATATCTTCTTCAGTCAAGTAGGAAAATTCCAGCCCCATCAAATCTAATAGTTTAAGAAATACATCAGGCTCTATTTCCATCATTTCTGCGGCTTTTTTCAAACTAATAACTCTCGAAAATAACGCCCCTATCACAAATAAAAACGTTTCTTTTTCCTCAATATTATTAAATAATGTAATTTCTGAAGCAACACTTCTTAATTCTTCCTTACTAGTCATAGATATTTCAAGCTACCGACTGAATATCCTTAGATATTATCCCAAACTTCTGTAAGCGATGTCTACTGACAAACAAAATGGGCAGTTAAAAACTGTACGTCAGTTGATTCCGATAAAGATTTTTGTACCAAGCTGGGTTTATGCCGCCTCAATATGTTTAATCTGAAAAAATGGCATCAAACAGCGATGCCTGCGGTATTTGCTAGCCAACGCAATGCTCAGAGATTGCTTTGCTGGCAATCAGTTTTATAATTAAGCGATCGCACCAAACAAAAACCAACCTTGAAGTCACTCCCATCAACTCTGTAGTGACTCCCGTCAACCCTGTAGTCACTCCCGTCAACTCTGTAGTGACTTTCGTCAACCCTGTAGTCACTCCCGTCAACCCTGTAGTCACTCTCGTTAACCCTGTAGTGACTTTTGTCAACCCTGTAGTCACTCCCGTCAACTCTGTAGTGACTTTCGTCAACCCTGTAGTCACTCCCGTCAACTCTGCATCTAATCTGAAAAAATCGTGTTAAAGAGCGATGCCTGCGGCGAGCTACGCCAACGCTTGACTCTGAAATTTGACAGTCGCTACTAGCGCGGCTGAAAGCACCCAAGAATTAGTAATAACTTGCGAGACCAAATTGAAAATAATGATAATTGCTTAAGTATTGCCAGTGTTTGGGAAATGGTAATCAAACACAGTATTGGCATCAGCTTTAATTTAAATTTTTTTGAATTTGTCGAACAACTTTGTCGAACAAGAAATAATTATTAAATAGCTTATTCTCACTCATGATTCCTAAGTTTTGCGTTGGTTTACCCAGCGTGCCGCCTCAATAGCAGATGTGAACCGCATAGACACTCCAAAAACTCGCACTTCTCCCGTATGCGGATTTGTTACTTTAAGGAACTGCTTAGGCCGGACATTAATTTTTTCTTCAACGGTACGTAACAATTTGTATTCTTCCCAAGAGTCAATTTCGACTGCGTTCATTTTTTCAAATATCTTTGTCCAGGTGATATCGTCGAGTTTACGGTTTCGTTGTAGAGTTATTTTACCGTGATGTGCATTCAGGCTATAATCATCTGCAAAGCCTACGGCAGGTGTATCTTCGCCGTGGAGATGGTTGTTGCTATCAATATTAATTGTAGTGCAATGGTTGGAAATAATCGCGATATTTTGAAAGAATAAAGTCCAGCCGCAATTTTTAACAAAATCTTCTAAAATGAATAGTTGGTTTTCAAATTGCTGGTAGTTGAAACTCTGAATACAAAAGTCAAAATAACTGCATCCTGCAATTAAAGTTTCCGGTTTGCGACAAGAAGAGAATATATTTTTAATCAACTGGCTATTGCGTTTACCAAAATGTTCCTCCAAAACATCTCCCCATTGTATTTCTAACTGTTCTTGGAGTAATTTGGCATATTCATTTGCTAGATGATTGTCAAACAAAGAATGTAAATTTGTTTGTAAATCAACGGGTAATCGCGCGAGCAAATATGATTGCAACTTACTGTAGATTTTACTCCAGTGGGAACTATCTATAGCATTACCCAGAATTGTCTGAGAATCAACTTTGAGCAAATTCCAGATGTACTCGAACCCAGCGTTAGGGCTATCAACGATAATTATTTCAGGTTCAGTGAGTTCGAGTGCAGTATATATTGCTCGAACTGCATTCGTAGCCTGTTGTTGGTTGATGGGTTCGGTAGATAGTCCAATGTGTTGCCATTTTTCTCGACATCGGGATATGAATGCACGTTGTTCTGGTGTCAGGTAGTCGGCGGACATAGCAGGTATGCGAAATAGTGGCTATCTTGTATTAAAGCAGATTATTTGATTTGGTTAATGAATCGAAAAGTGCTGTATGTATAATTACAATCCCTTAGACTGCCTACCTTCATCGGCGGAATTACGAGATTCTGATGATACCCCTGTGGATAACGAACTACAAATATTAATTCCTAATTTATTGTTAGCCATCTTAGCCTCGATTTGGCAAACCCGTGATGACTGGTTTTTCGGTATCAATATGGGAATTTACTATACACCATTACAACCTGCTATAGTCCCCGATGGGTTTTTGAGTTTAGGTGTTGAACGTTTTGTTGGAGAAAACGGACGTTCTAGTTACGTTTTCTGGGAAGAAGAAGGAATTGCGCCCATTTTAGCTTTAGAAGTGGTTTCTCAAACCTACAATGGCGAATACGAACAAAAGAAAATAGACTATGCTCAATTAGGCATTTTATATTACGTCATTTATGCACCAACGCGGCTACGTCGTAAGCGTCAACGTTTAGAAGTTTATCGCTTAGTTGAAGGTAAGTACACTTTACAACTCGGCGATCAAATTTGGATGAGCGAAATTGGTTTAGGGATTGGACGAGAACAGGGTACTTATCAAGGAAGAACACGAGAATGGCTGTTTTGGTATGACCAAGATGGTAACAGATACCAAACTCCAGAAGAGGTAAACGCACAACAGCAACAACAGCTAGAACAAACTCAGCAGCAGTTTCAAGAACTTTTAGCTAAATTACAACAACAAGGAATTGACCCAAATTTACTATAGAACTGCCTTAAAAATAGGGACTGGGGACTGGGGACTGGGGACTGGGGATTGGGAAAGAGATATTTTTATTGTTCCTTGTGAGTTCCGCTCATGGAGTCTCTTGCAAAAATATATTTTTGCAACTCTCAGGGTAAAGGGTAAAGGGAAAGGATTTTGAGTTTCTTTACCCTTTTCCCCTTCACCTTTACCCCGACAAATGCCAAGAAGTCTTATGAAATACCCCTGGCTTAAACTTTCGCACAGCCAGAGGTAGTTAATTATCTGAGGTGTATTTGCAGATAATTAACTACGATTATCTATCTGAGCGCGTTGCAAACTTCCAGAGAAGTCAACATAGACACTTTTCCATTCTGTGAAAACATCCATTGCAGTAGTTCCAGCTTCGCGGTGTCCGTTACCGGTTTGTTTCACGCCACCAAAGGGTAAGTGTACCTCTGCACCAATAGTCGGGCCGTTAATATAAGTGATACCTGCTTCGATGTCGCGCATAGCAGTAAAAGCCCGATTGATATCGCGGGTGTAAACTGAAGAAGAAAGACCATAATTGCTATCGTTGAGAATTGCGATCGCATCCTCAAAGGAGCTAACCTCAATTAATGCCACCACTGGCCCAAATATCTCTTCACGAGCGACGCGCATATCAGGAGTTACATTATCCAAAATAGTTGGTTGAAAGAAGTAACCGTTTTTTAATGAGCCTTCACTAGCAATTTCTCCACCAATTAAAACCTTTGCTCCTTCCTCACGAGCGATATCTAAATATTTACTCACCTGTTGGAGTTGCTTTTCATTGATTATCGGGCCAATATCTGTATCAGAGTCAGTGCCAGCACCCAAGCGTAACTTACTGGTACGCTCATAAAGCATCGCCGTAAATTTTTCCTTGATATCACGATGCAAAATCAGCCGACTGGTAGCCGTACACCGTTGCCCAGTTGTCCCAAATGCTCCCCACACTGCGCCATCGAGAGCAAGTTCTAAATCGGCATCTTCCATCACTATTTGAGCGTTTTTACCACCCATTTCCAAACAGACACGCTTGTGAGTGCGTCCGCAAGTCGCGCCGACAAAAGCACCTGTTTCTGAGGAACCGGTAAACGATACTAAATCAACATTGGGATGCTCAACTAAAGCTTTCCCCGCCTCCTCTCCCACACCATGCACCAAGTTAATTACTCCTGGTGGTAAACCTGCTTGTTGAAAAATCTCAATCAATTTAGTTGCACAGGCGGAAGTATCTTCAGCAGGTTTGAGAATAACTGTATTGCCACAAACCAAAGCTGGCATAGCTTTCCAGCAAGGAATTGCCACCGGAAAATTCCAAGGAGTAATTAAGGCACAGACTCCGATAGGCATCCGCACTGTCATGGCGAATTTATTGGACATTTCCGAGGGTGTAGTTTGCCCAAATAGTCGCCGTCCTTCGCCAGCACTATAAAAGGCGCAGTCAATTCCTTCTTGAACATCTCCCCTGGCTTCCGTCAAGGGTTTACCCATTTCCCGACTGATTAACTGAGCAAGTTCTTCTTTATGCTGGAGTAATATTTCCCCAACGCGAAAGATGTATTCTGCCCTCGCTGGGGCTGGGACTTTGCGCCAACTGTGGTAAGCTTGACGGGCGGCGGCTACCGCTGTATCTACATCTTTAACTTGGGAACGGGGAAATGTGGCCACCACTTCGGTTTTGTCGGCAGGGTTGCGACTTTCTAGGGTTGCTTCTCCTACAGCACTCAACCATTGACCGTCTATATAATTACGGCAAGATAGCGGAGTTGTCATTTTGAAAATCTCCGATGATCCACTGAAACTTGTGTATTAAGTTTGCTTGCTTTCTAGGTTATCCTCAAGTTTAGGAAATTGACGCGATAAGCAAATATCGATATAAAAATTAAGGCACGAAGGCCAACACGCCCACGGGCGAACCAGAACCACCACGTAATCTTAGAGGTGCGATCGCTAGAGTAGTACCTTTCGGTGGCAGTTGATCCAAATTTGTGAGATTTTCCAACACAATGCGCGGTTTTTCCAATACCAAGCGGTTAATCGCAAAACTGTTATCCTGTCCGGGGTCTACACCATGAGTATCAATTCCTACCCCAACTATTTGCCGTTCATCAAGTAAAAATTGAGTTGCATCGCTGCCAAATCCGGGGAAGTGGGGAATCCCTTGAGCATCATGATTGAGGAATGCACTTTTATCCAACCACTTTTTTTGCCAACCAGTATTCAATATAACTACGCAGCCAGCAGAAATTTCACCATATTCTGCTTCCCAAGCCAAAACATCAGCAACACTCAAGGCATAATCAGGATTAACTGCTGTAGCTTGGCAAACGTTTATAACCACCGCAGGTACAATTAAAGACTGGGCTGGATATTGGTCAATTCCCACAGCAGAACTATGAAAACTATTAGGGGCGTTGATATGGGTAGCACTATGTTCCCCTAAAGAGAAACGCCGCAAGTAATAGCCATCATTATTTAGTTCAGCCACAGTTTCAAATTCTACTGTGGGATCTCCTGACCATTGGGGAATATCTATGTCAATTACATGACTTAGGTGGATAACGCGTGTGTAGGTGATACTATTTTGACTTTCGGGTTGTATCATCCCAGCCTTCTATTTTACTTGTACTCAGATATTTTTTGTTCGGTGCGTAGGTGCAGTTCATTGTGTACATTGTCTGGATTGCCTATGCCTACGCAAAGATAGTACTACCATTACAACGTTTTTCAAATCTAATTCCCTATATTAGAATAAATAATCCCCTCAATTCCTGTAAATTTTAGGTTATTGAGGGGGTTAAAATGTTGCAGCAAAAAGTGAGTTGATCTTAGTTAACAACTATTAGGTTAAGTTTTGATTAAGTTTAGATTAAGATTAGGTATCTCTAGAAATTAAATATGCGTTATTCAGAACCCTTCTAAAGACGTAACACCGTTACGTCTCTACATTTTTTCACTTTTATCTCTATTGTGTGATATCTAGGTTGAGGGTTCTTGCTTTAGTGGAATCATTACAACAAACTCGGCTCCTTCTCCTGGTGCTGAAATACACTGGATCTTTCCACCGTGTTTTTGGACTAAAATTTGGTAGCTAATTGATAATCCCATACCTGTACCTTTACCTACAGGTTTTGTCGTGAAGAAGGGGTCAAATAAGCGTTTGCGTACTTCTTCATTCATCCCTGGGCCATTGTCAGCAATGCTAATGATTACATGGTCTTCTTGAATGAAGCTGCGAATGTAAATTTGTGGAAAAGTGATTTGTTCTTGAGAGATAGTGCGTTGGACGGGTTTGGCGGCTTGCACCTCTGCTCTTAAGCAAGCTACGCGCCGCGTCTTTGACAGGAGAAGCAACTGCCGTTCATTTGTCTTTTGTTCGGTGTTGTTTACTAATGACATAGGCACTTCACCTTTTTGCAGGGTATGACTATTGACATGGGCGCTTCGCCTTCCCGCAGAGTATGACTCTTCTAAAGCATCGATCGCATTTGTCAACACATTCATAAACACCTGATTCATCTGTCCGGCGTGACAGACTACTGGTGGTAGATTGCCGTAGTCTCGAATTACTTGGATTTCGGGATGTCCTGGTTTGGCTTTGAGGCGATTTTGCAATAGCAGTAAAGTGCTATCCATCCCTTCATGAATATCTACTGCTTTTGTACCGTCTTCATCAAGGCGAGAAAAATTGCGTAAAGATAGGACAATCTGCCGAATGCGTTCAGATCCCATCTTCATCGACTCCAGAATTTTGGGTAAATCTTGCTTGAGAAATTCCAAATCAATCGTATTGATTTGTCGATCGATCTCTGGTGTTGGTGGATAGTAGCTCTGTTGATAAAGTTCTACTAAGTGCAGCAAATCTTTAGTATATTCACTGGCGTGGCTAATATTGCCGTAGATGAAATTGACGGGATTATTGATTTCGTGGGCAATACCTGCAACCAATTGTCCTAAACTGGACATTTTTTCAGTTTGAATCAGTTGCGTTTGAGTTTGTTGAAGTTCTAGCAGTGCTGCTTCTAGTTGCTGGGCTTTGTCTTGGGCAGTTTGGGCGGTAATGCGACTTTGGGTGTAAAGTTTAGCTTGGTCAATGGCGATCGCTAGTTGCACTGTAACTGCTTGTAGTAATTCTACTTCGTTGTTCTGCCAAGGACGAAAGCCACTACAATAACCACAGCTAAATGCAGCAATTTCACCAGATTGAGTGTGTACAGGCAAGGCCATAAAGGCAGTAAAACCAAAATCCTGCAAAAATTGCTGTGCTATGGAATCGCCCACAGTCTTAGTATCATCAATGCGGATGATTTCTCCGTTCAAGGTTTTAGCTGCAATTAGTTTGATTTCGGCATGAGTTGCTTCTTGTTGGTTAAGTAGACACGGTAAAAAGGAACTTTTCGCCTCATAAACTCTTTCCCAGTATGGTACATCAGCGTCTTGCCGATACCAAAAGAAGACGCAGCGATCGATCTGGAATAAGTTGCGAATCTCCTGTACTGCGGTTTCCACAATGTAATTGAGATCCAAAGAAGCTCGAATTTGGCTAGAAAGACGATTGAGCAATGTTTCCCGCTGGACGCTTTCTCTGAGTGCAATTTCTGTTTGTTTGCGCTTGATGCCAATGGCAATCTCTTGAGCGGCAAATTCCAAGGCTTTGAAAGTTGATTCTGTTACTGTATGGCGGGCAAACATGGCTATCACCCCTACAGTTTCATCTTCAACAATCAAGGGATAGCCAGCGAAGGCGACCATACCCTCTCGCTGTGCCCACTCTTTGTTACCAACGTGGGGATCTGTTTGCACAGAATTAGTTAAGTGGGGTTTGCCCTCTTCGGCAATCAAACCAATTTTGAATTGACCGACTGGCACACATTTATGGGGCCCATTAATATGGGTGTACATCCCAGAACTGACTTGCAACTCTAATACATTGTCTTGTTCGTTTAGCGTCCAGATGCGAGCAAAGGCTGCATCAAGATGTTCAACTAAGGCGTCAGTGCAGCGGCGCATCATATTCTGTAAGCTGTCACTCTGGGTCAATGCCGCATCGACATCGGCACGAAAATTTGCTAAAAGCGCTCGTTCTGCTAGAGCTACTTCTGCTTCTTTACGGTCAGTGGTGTCATAGCAAATACCAACGAAGTACAAAATATTGCCATTAGCGTCTTTAATCGCAGATGAGTTGCTTGTATGCCATCGCCAACTACCATTTTTGTGTTGGACTCGATATTCAATTGCTTTTTGTTTTTCGCTTGTTGTCAAAATTCTTTGAAAATAATCGACACAAATATGCACATCGTCAGGATGTATAAAGGGAACAAAAGATTTGCCTTCAACCTCTGCAATCTCATGCCCAAAAATTTCAGTCCAGTTAGGAGAAACGTAGGAAAATATCCCTTCAAGTGTCAGTGCAAAAATAACGTTGTTGGCATTTTCTACAATGCTGCGGAACTTGGCATCATTTTCTATTAAAGCTGCTTGGATGTTGTCGCTGGTGTCGCGGACAAGAACTATAATTTGCTGGTCTGGTAATGGTAATAACCTAGCTGCAAAATTATTGTTTTTTCCTGGTTGCGGTAAGGTATATTCAAAACTGACTTCATATTGAGTTTCAAGTACTTGATTTATTGCTTGATGGAAGCGATCGCTTACAGCAGTCGGTAAGCATTCTCGCAAACTCTTGCCCTGACAATCTTCTGGTAAAATATACAGAGTCTCCATCTTCCCTTGCTTGTAATCCAGAATACTTCCAGCAGCATCAATGCGAAAGTAGGAATCAGGAAGTACTTGCAAAATCGCGGCAAATTCTGAGGTTTTTTGGCGTAACTCTGCTTCAATTGCTTGGCGTTTGCTAATTTCCGCTTGCAGTTGCTCCAATGCTTTTGCTAATTCTGTTGCCCGTTCTCTATCTGTAATTTTACGTAAGCGACAAGAGGAATTTGTCGATAGGGAGCTGTTTTCTGTTAGGGAAAATTGACCGATTCCGATCGGCACTTCTGTTAGATCGATACAATAACCGATGTAACCGACAAAGCTACCATCTGCCGCAAATCGTGGCGCGGCTGTATCTAAAATCCAGCGATACTCACCATCAGCTCGACGCAGGCGATATTGCCTCTGAAAGGAATCATACGTCGCAAATGCTCTCAGGTATATATCTTCACATCGCTGTATATCTTCTGGATGGACGCTGCCAGTCCAAATATTGCTTATTTCTTTTGCTCGCGCAGATGCAGATGCGGCTTTTGTGAGATGTATTCCAGTAAATTTCAGCCAATTAGAATTGAAGTAACAGTAAAGTGCATTACATCCAGACATCCAAATCATCAGAGGAGCAATATCCGCCTGCTGACAGAATACTTTTTCATCCTCTTCAACTATGATTTGCTTAACGTAGCTCTGCACCTTTTTAGAAAACACTTTTGCCTGCCTGCTCTGCCTAAATTATTAAGGTAATATGCTGAAAATACAATTTCTTAATACATGGATATAATCTTGTTTATGCCAATCTACTAACAATCTTAATACTTTATTTATTTTTATATATGCAGTAATTCCTCTTTTAGTGTAAATAAATTGAAAAAATGCTGAAGTTATCATTAAGATTAACTTCAGCATTTTGTGTGAAATTTAAACTATATATATCAGAGAGCTTGTTTGACTTTGTTTCTTTTTGAAATCACTGAGAAATTCATCTTAGCTATGTAATTGCATTGCTGAAAAACCTGATTTAGCTTTACGTAAACTATATGATTTTCTGCAAGGCATTTACATCTTTATAATAAATTTACAATAATCAAGAATTTCATCCAAAATAAATATTGATTTTTTATCAAGAAGAATTCAGCATGAATTAAAATCTGGCTGATGGCTCTATCTTGCTTAAAATAATGGAGTATAAAAAAGTTTGATAGCTACAGCTGTATCCAGCAGATTTGATTTAATTAGGGGTATAAAAACCAACCCTATTTATTTTTAATTTGGGATAATGATGAATGTATTATTTTTGATTGTTGTCAACAAAACCCAATTTTTCAAAATTGTCTTGACTAGTCAAAATGCCTTATATAGCAATCTTATCTGAGTGACGATCGATCTAGGTGATGACGAACTGTCTCTCTACGAGACACTACATGTAACTTGCTTTCTCGTAGGGTACGCGCAGCATCTTGTAGAAAAGTACGCCAATAAAAAGAGAACAAATCTCGATGGCTATAGCAAAATCACAAATTAAATGAGAGAAATGCTAAATGTGATATCAACTGGTTGTAACAATGCCTGGTAATCGCATTTTATATGTTATAAAGCTCACAGAAATTAATGTTAGGCGGAAACTACTTTATGGAACCAGATAAACTGGGCCGTTTTAAGGAGTACGGCGAATTCATCCTCCGAAAGATAGATTCTGTGCCCCAGTACCCTTCTAAACAAGAAGATTGGGTTCCAGCTAGTCTTGATGACTGTCTCCTGCGTTTGCGATCGGCTGCCCAGAAAACTGTAGACCTGGCAACTTCGCCTGTCAAAATTGGGGTGATGGGAGAATTTAGTAGTGGAAAAACCTTACTTTTAGGCAGTCTAATTGGATATGCAGATGCTTTACCAGTCAGTGAAAACCCCACTACAGGTAATGTTACCGCCATACATATTATCCCGCAAGACGATTTTGCAACAACGCAATTAAGTAACTTTACGGTAGAGTATCTTTCCCATGAGGGAGTACACGAGTGTCTCCGCTTCATGCTAGGGGAAGCCAATAAACGAACAACAGCAGCAGGGCTTCCTCCGATACCAGTATCGAAACTCAACTCTGCCACAGATATTATTGGCTGGTGTGAAGAAGCATGGAATAGCAGTAGCAATTTAGAGCTACGTTATTTACTCCGAGAGTTGGTATTATTCCTGCGGGCTTATCAAGCTTATGGGGAGGTTATGTGTGGTGGGCACTACCAAATTGATCCGGTGACTGCCCGCGAGGGGCTACAGCTAGTCGAGCAGCCAATGGCAATCCAAACTCTGAAATTCGAGGATCTACCCCCAGCGCACATCAGATTACCGAGTCCACCCCAGAGGCTACCAACAAAGTTATTGCAAAACAGTTTCCCACTGATACGCCGCGTCGATATTGATGTGAAAATCTCACGGGAAATTTGGGATTTTGCAGACGCAGCTAAATTTATTCTCATCGACTTTCCGGGATTGGGGGCTGCTAATTCTGGGGCTAGAGATACCTTTTTGTCATTGCGGGAATTGGCAGAAGTACAGACAATTTTGGTATTGCTAAATGGTAAATCTCCCGGAAGCGATCGCGCCAATAAAATCTTCACCATGATGCAACAGCAGCGACCGGGACAAGACCTGAAAGATTTAATTCTCGTCGGTGTGGGTCGTTTCGATCAACTACCTCTAGACAGCGAGGGTGGCGAAAGAGAACTCGATCATCTGATTGAAGATAGCCATTTAGAAGAGGAAACGGTTCTCCAAAAACTCAAAGTTCTGCAAACTACCATTGACGGTGCAGCAGCATTTACAACCCAAAAAGACCGCATCGTTTTACTGTCGCCACTGTTGGGATTAGCTGAATTGGCAAAACGTTCTAGTAAAGTCAAAGCTGGTTCGCCAGACTTTTTAGCTAACTTGGACTATCCTGATTATTTAGATCGGTCTAAACGGCTACAACAGAAATGGGAGCTATTAAGTGAACGGCTGATAGAATCTAACACCCGTAGCTATTTGGGCAGACAGTTGGGTTACTTTAGTCAAGATGGTGGACTTAGTAAGCTGCGGGAATTGATTCAAACCCACGTAGCTACTCATGGTCTGAAGCAACTGTATGAAGATACCAAAAGAGCTGCTGATGTGGTCAGTCAGCAACAAGATCGCTTGAAAGATATCATAGATGAAATTCACGAGCAAGGTATCCCCACAGGCGATAGTCCCGCTTTTATCGAATTGCGTTTTTTGGTCGAAAGCTTAGATAAAATCTACAGAAATTTTCAAAAAGATATCGGGAAAGAACCACTCAAAGATCGGCGCGGTGTTGTTGTCAGCGATGTAGTAAAAGACGAACTCACTTTTAGAATCCTCAATTGGAATCAATGGACTTTACTCTTCAACAAAGCCAATAATGGAGCGATCGCTCTGGCAGAATCTAAAGGTGCAGCTGGGAAATTATTCGATCGGGGAAACCGCGTAAATACTTCTCTTCCGACTAAGAGTGATGATTTTTATCCAGTATTTGAGAAAACCGTTAAAGAAGTAGAAGATTTTGCCCGCGATCGCATCCAGCAAGCCGTGGTAGATTTGTTGAACCAATTATCAAATCATATAGCCCCAGAACGCGAACAATTGCAGGCATTTTTCCACCCAGAAATGGAGCAAGAAATCGAAGAAAAATTTGGTTTTGAAGATGCCGATCTCTTTTACAAATTATTACTAGGATGCGATCCTAACGAATGGAAAGAAGCAATTATCGCTGAAATCAGTAGTAAAGACAAAACCGTTGCACCCGAAATTATCTTTCCTTTAGCACGTCAAGACGATAAACACAACGTTGGTCAAATCTTTGATTGGGCACCAGAGAAAAGCCAAGCCTTCGCCAAATCGAGCAATCACCAACTTTTAGTACTGCGACTGCGAGATGAAATTACAGCTAGCGCCAGTCTGCATCTTGTGCAGTATGTTAGCGAAGTTAATCAGCAAATTAATTCCGAACTAGAAGGTATTTTGGATCAAATTATTCCTAGCCTGCAAAACTTTTCCAAAAAAGAAACTTTGCTAAGATATTTGGCAGCTGGGGAATTGCCATCTGAGATCCAAATTCCGACTTGGTTGCAAATTATTGCTGAAATTGCGGCTGTTTCTCCCTCAGACGATTTGGATTTGAGATGACGCGATCGCGTCGAGATATGAGGATGTATTTATGAGACGTGATGCGATTTTTTATACAATTTTCAAGCGTGTCCCAGAATTGTTTTTCGAGTTAGTAGAACAGCCACCAGCAGAAGCTGCTAGCTATCGCTTTGAATCAGTTGAAGTTAAAGAACCAACATTTCGGATTGATGGGGTATTTTTACCTCCACCAGATGCAACATCTCAGATAATCTTTTTTGCTGAGGTACAATTCCAAAGAGATGAGTTACTGTACCATCGCTTTTTCTCAGAATCCTTGCTGTATATGTATCGCAATCCGTCGCTTTACGATGACTGGTACGGGGTAATTATTTTACAGTCTCGCAGCTTGGAACCAGAAAAAACCACTATTCATAGATCGTTACTGAACAGTTCTCAAGTACAACGAATTTATTTAGATGAGTTAGGTAGTCCTGATGAATACAAAGTAGGTATCAGTTTGATGCTGTTGACTATTGCCTCAGAGACTCAAATGGTTCGGGAAGCGAAACGTTTAATTGAGCGGGTGCAACAAGAGCAGATAACTGTTTTGGCTAAGAAGGAGATAATAGATGTAATCACAACAATTGCAGTTTATAAATTCGCAAACTTAAGTCGTGAAGAGGTAGAAGCAATGTTAGGAGTTAAGTTAGAAGAAACTAGAGTTTATCAAGAAGCTAAACAAGAAGGACTAGAACAAGGAGTAGAAATAGGGCGAGAACAAGGATTACAGCAAGGACTACAACAAGGGCGAGAACAAGCAAAACTTGAACTTGTACCTCAGTTCTTAGCTCTTGGTATGTCGATGGAAGAGGTTGCCCAATTACTTAATTTAACCATCGAACAAGTAAGACTTGCAGCTGAGTAATCACAACAATTACTGGTTATCAAATTGCAAACTTAAGTAGTGAAGAGGTAGAGGTGGTGTTTGAAATTACGTTACAAAAAACTAGGGTTTATCGAGAAGCTAAAGAAGAAGGACGACAAGAAGGACTAAAACAAGCACTAGAAGAAATACGAGAACAAGGACTACAACAAGGACGAGAAGAAGTAAAACGTGAACTTATACCTCGGTGTTTAGCTTATGGTATTTCTATAGAAGAGGTTGCCCAGTTATTTAATTTAACTATCGAACAAGTCGAACAAGTAAAAGTTACAGATGAGCAAGAATCTTCAACATCAACTTAATAACTGCTGCAATTTTCATAGCGATGTCTAGTTTGGACTACGCTTACGTCCTTTCTATATAAAAGCGTAGCCCAACGTAGATATCGCGCCAAATAAAAAAGCCAGTGCTAAAGAGAATCAATGGTACAAGACCAAAGATTCTCTAAATTTGTAATTTTATGATAGAACATTACAGTTTTTAGCCAGCTATAAAATAAACAACAGAAAGTGAATACTATAATGAACCCTTTCCAATTGAATAACTATAGCGATCGCGAACCAAGCGAGAAACAACAAAAAAGATTTCCGGGATGGTTTGCTTTAGATTTTGGTACATCGAATTCCACAGTCACACTTTTCGATCCAATTGAAGTACCGATCGCAGAAATTTTACCCAAAGAGCAAGAAATGCGGTTGCGCGATCGCTTATCGCAATGGCTTAGTTCTCCTGCCTCCGTAGCTTTACCGGATGTCAGCACTGATGATTGGGCGAAGTTTATCACAGAAATTAGCAAAAATTTGGAGATAGAACCCAGCCGATTGAGCGAAGTGTTTGAAAGTGATAATAAAGAGCGATTTTTGGAAGCAATTCGCCAAATTGAACTTTCTTTAGGGAACAGCGAAAGGTTCCGCCGGGCTGTTAGCAAAAAACTTTACCAAATTTATCATGAGGTGTTCCGCGTCCCTACCCTAGAGTCGCAAAATCTGATCCCAGTTGTGCTGGATATCGATCGCCGCGATACGGAAATTCCCAGCGAGTCGGAAATTTCACACTTAGAGGATTTAAAACTGCGGATGGGTAGGGAGGCTAGAGATAACCGAAAAAAAGCGATCGCTCAAGGTACAAGCGGTTCTTTAAAGGAAATTATCAGCAGGTTTCACCATTCACCCAAACGCTATTTTGGCCAGGAGCGATCGTTTTCAGTTATTTTGGATGGCGAAGAAGAAACAATTACCGCTAATCAGTTAATCCAATCTGCTTGGGCGCATTTAATCGAGTTAACTGAAGACTACCGCCAACACGCACGACGCAGATTTTCGGAAGGAGATTTTTTAACAGCAGTTGTCACCTACCCAACAGTCGCCCCACCAGTTGTTCGTAAGGAAGTTAGGGAATTAGTTGAGCAGTTGGGAATCGATGATGTCCAAACTGCTTATGATGAAGCCGTTTCTGTAGCAATATTCTTTTTATGGCGAGAATTTGGCGGTAATCTCAACATTGGAATCGAGTCATTCAAAACCCGTTGTCGCCAAGTAGGAAACAAATGGTCGCAAAATGTCCTCGTTTTGGATATTGGCGGGGGAACCACAGACTTAGCTTTAATTGAACTGACTTTAGAAGATAAAACTCCTAGTTTTGCCGATTATGAAGACCGGGGTTTAGGAGGACGTTACTATAAACTTACCCCCAAATTATTAGGTTCATCCGGTCATTTACAGCTAGGCGGTGAATTAATTACACTGCGAATTTTCAGATTATTAAAAGTTGCGATCGCAGACTTTTTGTTGACAGCAGTCACAATAGGCGACCTAGAAAACGAAAAGTTAGAAGATTTAATTAACTCCGAGTTAAACGAGCGTTTTTTAGAACAAGGCAAATTTAAAACTGGCAGTCTTTTAAAATGCCTAGATAAAGAGAATCCAGAAGGCGATATTGCTTACAAAGATGCCTTAGATACTGCCGATAAAGTATTACCCACCCGTTGGCAACAAGCACCTCAACGTCTGCAATCCTTTTATATTCTTTGGGATTATGCAGAAGCAGCTAAACTCAAACTTGGGCAAAAGCCACCAACAGAGAATTCTCTATTAACCTTTACACTTTCTGAGCAGCAAATTTCCGAATTGCTTACCCAAAGCGCCATTAAATTGCAAGTCAAAGATCCAAATAACATCTGTGTTACCCTAGACAACCAACAATTTGAACGAGCCGCCGCTTCAGGAATTAAAGAAGCGATCGGAATTGCCAAAGGATTAATGGAAAGTCGTTTGCGTTCCGACGATCTCACCAAAGATTCTTGGAATTCCCAAAAAGTTGATTGGTTAATTTTGTCTGGTAAAACTTGTAATTTAGACATAGTGCAGCGCCAAATCTACCAAGAATTTAGTAAATCTCCATATTTTGTCTGGAATCCAGAACGGATTACCTTTGTGTTGGAATTTACCAAGCTAGCTACTTCTGCCGGTGCTTGCTATGCCGAAAAGTTACGAAGATTGAGATTCGATCCAGAAGAGTCTAAAAGCTTGTTGCGTAAGGGAGCCAACCAGCTAGAAATTGATGTCAAAAACCTGTTTTATTATTTGCCCTGCAACTTCAAACGCAAAACACAAAGTAACGATTTACTAACTATATTCAAAGCTGGACAAGAACTTTATCAACTCGCACCTTGGGAAACTGTTGCTAAAGTTCGTACTCATTGGCAAGGGATACAATTAACTAATATTATCTACCGTCAAGATTACGAAGAGGGAGATTTACGACTATGGGGAAGCTTTGACGGCAAAAACCTGATGAATCAACTGGAAATGCCAGAAGTAGAATTTCTGAAAAAAATCAAAGTCCAGTTTGAGATTGACCAAACCCTCGAATTTAACGTATTGCTTTGTCAAGGAAACCCCCATTATTTGATTGATATTTCTGGTATTGATTTAGAATCGGTAGTTTCAGAAACTTCAGCGCTATTTGCTGATGGTAAATTGAACTGGAATATTGCTGTGGAAGGCTTCAATAAAAATTTAAATGATGGTGATATTGCCGTTAACGTGATTGAGTCAGCAACTGTCGATCAACCAGATGCCTATCATCTTGTATTTGAAGTCGGAAATGATGGTAGTAAAACGTTTCACAAATTTCATTATTTGCGCGATGGGGTGACGCAACCAGGAATTGGGTTAATTAGTAATCCCTTACCTCCATTCCCACAAACTGGCCAGCACACCTTCTATGTTTATCAAACAGATGCCGAAACCAACAGCAAAAAATGGATAAGAATTGGCGCACTCAGCAAACCAGATGTAACCACAGATTATCCTTGCCAATATCGTGTAACTCTCGACGATCGAGGTATTCTAAGAATGCACGCCGGTGAAGTCCCTTACTGGACATCACAAAATCAAGAATGCCTCAAAGAAGAAGGATGTGTTTACCGTGCTGAATTAGAATTGCAACCTAATGAAGTTGATAAAGAACGCGATCCCTTTTGCGGCATACATTAAACCTCTGCGTTCCTCTGCGCGAAACTTTGCGTTCCTCTGCGTTGAAAAAAATTAATATTTTTAAACGCAAAGGGGCGCGGAGTAAACGCAAAGGGGCGCAGAGGTTTGCCAAGTTTTATTCGCTTTGGAGGTGATATTTATGCAGCACTTGCGTCAATTATTAGAGATAGAAAACTCGGAGTTAGCCCAATTACTGCGGTTTAGTTTGTATGGACTAGAGGCTAGTTTAAATCAGGCTCGCGCCGAATTTCCACTAGATCCAGGATCTAAAATATGTGATGAGGTGCTGCAAGAACTTCATAACCTGTTACAACCTGCACCGCCACAGCAAAATACTGGTTGGGAAGATGCGCCAGATGAGTTAAAACTAAGTCATCTCCGAGAAGCTTTCGATTCTGACTCAGAACTTAGTTATTATTTGGGTAATTCCCAACTGCAAAGCCAAACAGACTCTGATTTGTGGAATGAGATTCAACGCAAACTGCTGCGAGTCCCAGAGGATTTAGCTGCAACTTGGCGACAGCGCACCTTGGATTTAGCTCAAGAAGTTGGTGCGATCGCAGATAATTCTAATCTTTTTCAACTTCCCTTTATCCGCGACGAAATTATCTACCCCGGACTTACTGGTACTGTTCAAGCTCAGGGATTGAGCTTGTATCAACAAGCACTTTCAAATTCTAAAATTCCCCAAGGTAATGCATCCGATTTACCAGCAGCATTTCTATTTTTATATATGAATTTTATCGAAATAGACCCAGATTTACATCATGCTTTAAAGAGCGTTTTTAGCTTCGATGTCATTTCCTTACACTCCAAACCAGAACAGCGCGATCAATATATTGATGCTTTAAGCGATCGCTTCCAACGCACCCAAAAAGCAGAGAAAAATACCGATCCCCTATCAATTCTTCGTGCTTGGATTGATATGGACGAAGCGATACATTCCCTAGTATTTGTACCACCGGCTGAACGCTATTCTTGGTGGGGAAAGCTACAACATGAATCACGGCGCATTTTGAAGAAAGTCGCTGATGAAGCTATTAATGCAGGTAATGAAGTCCGAATTCGCCAATTATCGGGACTTTATGCAGATATCTGTGCTTCATCCAAGGATGACTTGCAACTAGACTGTGGTGGTATTCCTGGCGAAGTCTTAACTTGTCTTCGAGTATATGCGCGAATCAATCAAGAAGAATTTCCAGGCCGTGTAATATTTCGCTCATCACGCTAGTTGCTGGCGAGTTTTCTAATTCTTGAGATTATGAGGCAAGACAGATAATTTTACTAATCCCCGCCTTGCCTCATAATCTAATGAAGGTAAAAACGTTTAAATCTAAAGGATGCCCCAGAAGTGTAAAATCCCTTGACCAGAAAACACTTCAAGCGCAACAGCAGATATAAAACCGATCATTGCAAAACGACCGTTCCAATTTTCGCTCTGAGGAGTGAAGCCCCAGCGCAAAGCATTAGGATCTTCTGAAACCGAAGGCGTAGTCTTCTTAACGTTTGCCATAAAAAATACTCCGAGCTTTTATGTTGTAACAGTTATAACTGCCTGTAAAGTAATGTAACAGACTTTTACGAAATTGCAACATAAACTCAAGAGAAAATTCAGTAAGAGGTATTACGGGTACGTAGTTTTATGATAGTAGGTTTGCGATCGCCTACGAGGGCAAGCTACGCCCCAACAGCTAACTACTTCAGAAAATTGTAGCTATTCAGGAGGAAATTAACTCTTGCTTGGTCATTTCTATGCTTTAATAACCAATGCTGAACTAAACTATGGCAAAAATAAATATTAAGAAAAATTTGGATATATGGCAGAAGTTCTTCATTTTACAGGATTTATCAAAGGAGTGACCTATAAAACTTACTTGGACGATAATTTAAGTAGGATTAGTTTAGATGTATTTGATATCAATAAAGAAAGGGGTTATGGATTAATCAAGTCACCTACAACTGAAATTGCTTATTCAAAATGGGTATCACCTAAGAGAACCAGAAGTTACCCATTTGCGAGAATTTATAACACATATAATTCCTCGAAAGTTATAACTATTATCCCGGTGATTAAAGATGAGGGCAAAGATGGTGATATAGACAAAATTCAATACTCTACAATTTCTTGGATGAATTTGCTTAATATCTATATAGTACTTGCTTATTACGAAACAGCAAAAAAAAGTACTAAAAAGGGGCAAATTAATAAGAACAAGTTGAGTAATCAGAAATTTTATAATGATTTTGTTAAATTTCAAATCAGCGAGATATTAGCATATCGCCAAAGCGCACTTCATTGGAATAAGAATCTATTTGAAGAAAGATTTACACAAACTTTTGAAAAAGCTCTAGATTCTTATGATTCTATTTTTCATCAAACTGGAGTAATAATTCACTCACGAGAAGGATTAGATAAATATTTACATAAGATCAGAGAAGAGTTTGAGGAATTTAAGAATATTTCTCTTAAAGGTTCTCATAGTGCTAGTAAGAGAGAAGCGCTGACTTCTCATAAGCTAGAATATTTAGTGGATGGATTAAAAGCAACTTTTAGTATTGAAAACTATCTTGGCGGAATTTACTATTTGACTCCTGATGAGATAATATTCGAGAATAACATGTATATTATACAAGAGTCAAAAAATACTTCAACAGCATCTTTGCCAAAGCTTCCTGATATTCAAGATGGTTTATTCAAGCTAATTTTATTTTCTAATTTAGATTCTTTAGTATTGAATGGGCAGGAAGTATTATTTGCTACAAAGCTCAAGCTTACAGGTAACAATATTATTGGTTCTATTGTCTTTCCAGATGCATCACTAGAAGAACTTAAGTATTTTTTAGAAGTTAATATTAAAAATTTTAATACAAATCAAAAAATAATTATTAAAAAATTGGCTTTAGAAGCTGAAAATAATCAGAAACTTCAAATAGAAGTATCCAGTAATTTTTAAACCTTATAATTTTTGGTTATGATCAAAAGTCCTCTGCGATATCCTGGTGGTAAGTCAAAAGCAATTAATCAGATAGTAGAATACTTGCCAGAGAGCTTTTCGGAATTTCGAGAACCTTTTGTAGGTGGTGGTTCTGTATTTATTTATTTAAGACAAAAGTTTCCGCATATCAAAATTTGGATTAACGATTTAAACCGCGAACTCTTCTTATTCTGGAAGGTTGCCCAAACTGATATAGGTCAATTAGTTAAAGAAATTCGACATATTAAAGTCAAATATACAAATGGTAAATTACTCTTTATAGAATTAACTAGTGTAAATGTAAATAATTTATCTGATTTAGAAAGAGCAGTTCGCTTTTTCGTACTCAATAGAATTACTTTTTCAGGAACTGTAGAATCAGGCGGTTTTTCTGAACAAGCTTTTCATAAAAGATTTACTGATTCTTCAATAGAACGGCTAGAAAAGTTAGAAAATATTCTCTCAGAAAATGTCCAAATTACTAATTTGGATTACAGCCACCTATTAAAATTAGAAGGGGAAGATGTATTTTTATTTTTAGATCCGCCATATTTTAGCGCTACGAAATCAAAGCTATACGGTAAAGATGGTGACTTGCACACTTGTTTTGAACATGAGAGATTTGCTAACCTGTTGCAACAATGTCATCATCGCTGGCTGATAACTTACGATGACTCATTGCACATTCGAGAAAATTTTCAATGGGCTAATATTTCAGAGTGGGAATTACAGTATGGGATGAATAACTATAAGCAGAGTGGTGCAGCTAAAGGAAAAGAGTTATTCATTACTAACTACAAAGTTAAACTTGATTTGAAGAAAAAATCACAAGTTCAGAATCTTGCTAATCCAGCTTTGCAATTAAGCCTTGAGATTTAAGCCTAACTTTGATAGCTTCCAATTTTCCGGTAGGATAACCCCATAGCTATCAATATAGCTACAACATACAAATCTTAGCTATGGCAACTTCTCCAATCCCTGCTCAAGAATCCTCTGCTAGCTGGTATGTCCTGCTGCAACAATTAATAGATGGACAATCATTGTCTCGCACTCAATCTGCTGAATTGATGAAGGGTTGGCTCAGTGAAGCGGTTCCCCCAGAATTATCGGGAGCAATTTTAACAGCACTGAACTTTAGAGGCATTTCTGCCGACGAGTTGACCGGCATGGCTGAAGTATTACAATCTCAATCAAAACTGGGGACTGGGGACTGGGGACTGGGGACTGGGCAAGAATCTACCCAATCCCCAATCCCTAATCCCCAATCCCTAATACCCTTAATTGATACCTGTGGCACTGGTGGCGATGGTTCATCAACCTTTAATATTTCCACAGCAGTTGCTTTTGTTGCTGCTGCATCTGGCATACCTGTCGCCAAACACGGTAATCGTTCAGCTTCAAGTCTCACAGGAAGTGCAGATGTATTGGAAGCATTGGGTGTAAACTTAAGTGCCTCTAGTGAAAAAGTACAAGCAGCACTACAAGAAGTGGGGATCACCTTCTTGTTTGCTCCTGGTTGGCATCCAGCACTCAAGGCTGTTGCCTCATTACGGCGGACTTTGAAAGTGCGAACAATTTTTAATTTGCTCGGGCCGTTAGTAAATCCCTTGCGTCCAACTGGGCAGGTGGTGGGCTTATTTACTCCCAAACTTTTGGCAACTGTTGCCGAAGCTTTACAGAATTTGGGCAAGGAAAAGGCGATTGTATTGCACGGGCGAGAAAAACTTGATGAGGCTGGGTTAGGAGATGAAACTGACTTAGCGGTGTTATCAAACGGCGAAGTGCAGTTAACTACTATTAATCCCCTAGATTTGGATTTAACACCAGCTCCCATAGGTATGCTTCGGGGTGGAGATGTCCAAGAGAATGCGGAGATTCTCAAGGCGGTACTCCAAGGTAAGGGAACTCAGGCGCAACAAGATGCAGTTGCCTTAAATGCGTCGTTGGCGCTGCAAGTCGCGGGTACGATCGCACTTCTCGATCACGCCGAGGGTATTAAAATCGCTAAGGATATCCTACAAAGTGGGGCTGCTTGGACGAAGTTGGAGCAGTTAGTTGAGTTTCTGGCGGATTGATTTGCGATCGCAATTGCGGGCGAAACTCTACCACATTACGCTTAATGGTGACATCGTAGTTGCCAAAAAAGTCATGTCCTAAAAGTCCAGTATCTAGTTCAGCACCTGCGATCGCTACTGCTACTCTATTCACTACTACCCCGCCAAGGGCCATCGAATTAACATAGCCTACAGGAAATTCTACCGCTCTGGAACTGGCGGTATTTGCTTTAGCTTTTCCCACTGTGACGATTCCCAAAGCATTAGCCATCTCTTGGGTGATGACAGTGCCACTTGCTCCCGTATCCACAATCATCTCAAATTGTTGCTGGCCATTAAAGGTAACTTCCACAATTGGCGTACCACCAATTCGTCTTTTTATCGGCGCTGTAAATACTGCTTCATCGGGAATCACCACTGCTGATGAAGGCAAAGCTGGCTCTGGTGATAACGGTTTTGTTTCTCGTGGAGGTAAAGTTAACTTTGGTGTGGTTTCTCTTTGAGGAACAACAACGACTATTTTTTGAGGTTCTCTAACTGCAACAGGGCGAGGATTAGCTTGCTGTTGGGCATATTTAACTTGGCGGCGATATTCCGTGATTTTGGTTTGAGCGATCGCAAATTCTGGGCTTTGTCGCCGCACTTTTCGCATTAGCGCGATCGCATCCTGATACTGACTCGCCACCAATTTCCAATCATCTGGAGATTGAGCCGATTGGCTGATACTCCAAGCGCCAACAGCTTTGTCTCGTCCCATCTCAAAAAGACTTGGTTCACTTTCAAACGGATCTAGCGGCTGCGCTTCTGGGGTAGCTGCTGGTCTTACTGGTTTAACGGTAGGCTGGACTGGTGCTAGATCCCCAATTGGCGTAGGTTGCTCATCGCCAACAGTAGCGGTGTTCAGTTTGTCTTCACTACAGGCAACGCACAAAACCGCTAGAGTGCTTGATACAAAAATTAGGGTTGCACGGGATAAAAAAGACTGAAGCATAATTAATTTTAACTGCCCAAGCTTTGCCAAATCCACTCCCGCTACTTTAATTCTTTTTTAATTTTAATTAACTATCTTTAAAACTCCCAATTGCCCAACTCATGGGATAATTAACAATCGCAGTATTGGGGACTAGGGACTGGGGGCTAGGGACTGGGGACTAGGGAATAAGATTAAAAATACTATTTTCCAATCTCCAGTACCCAATCCCCAATTCCCAATTCCCAATCCCCAATCCCTAATCTATCGCCTATGCCCCTGACTGACTCAATACCAGCTTTACTTGTCCTAGCAGATGGAACCACTTATCGCGGTTGGTCTTTCGGTGCGACGGGAACCGCGATCGGAGAAGTGGTGTTCAACACTGGTATGACAGGCTATCAAGAAGTTCTGACTGACCCTAGTTACCGCGGTCAAATTGTGATTTTTACCTATCCTGAATTGGGGAATACTGGCGTCAATCTGGAAGATGAAGAATCAGATGGGCCCCAAGTGCGGGGTGCGATCGCCCGGAATATTTGTCACCGTCCGAGTAACTGGCGATCGACACAAACTTTACCTGACTACCTCAAACAAAACCAAATACCAGGGATATACGGCATTGATACCCGCGCTCTCACCCGCAAAATTCGGATGTTCGGAGCGATGAACGGTGGTATTTCTACAACCATTCTCGATGAAGCGGAATTGCTAGAGCAGGTGCTAGCAGCTCCCAACATGGCAGGATTGAATCTGGTTGGTGAAGTCACCACCTCAACGGCTTATGAATGGTCCGATCCCACAATTCCAGCTTGGGAATTTAACTCTGAAACTGGGGAAAATCTTGGGAAAGCCTTTACTGTTGTTGCCCTTGACTTTGGTGTAAAACGCAATATCCTACGTCGCTTAGTCAGTTATGGTTGTCGGGTAATTGTTGTACCTGCTGATACACCACCAGAGGAAATTCTCAAATACAATCCAGATGGTGTGTTTCTTTCTAATGGGCCTGGCGACCCTGCTGCTGTCACTGAAGGGATTGCGACTGCCAAAGCTCTCCTATTAAGTGAAAAACCCATCTTTGGTATTTGTATGGGACACCAAATTTTAGGTCATGCACTAGGGGCAGAAACCTATAAACTCAAATTTGGTCATCGTGGTTTGAATCAGCCTGCCGGTTTACAACAACGAGTAGAAATTACTAGTCAAAACCATAGTTTTGCTATTGACCCAGATTCTTTACCTACGGCAGTTGTAGAAATCAGCCATCTAAACCTAAACGATCGCACTATTGCCGGGGTACGTCACAAATCTCTACCAGTGTTCTCCGTACAGTATCATCCAGAAGCTAGCCCTGGCCCCCACGATGCTGATTACTTGTTTGAGCAATTTGTTCAAGCCATGCGAACAGCACGTCAAGCCGTGGCAGAGGTGAGGTAAAAATAGGGAATGGGGACTGGGGACTGGGTACTGGGTACTGGGTGATAGGAAAGAAATTTCCTAATCCCCAATCCCCAATCCCCAATCCCCAGTACCCAATCCGCTATTCCAACAGATTGTAGACAACTTGCTCAAAAACCATCTATACTTGAGCGTTCACTTTAACTCATGAGGAGGGAATTATTGCTGAGCCACTAAATCTAACCGTTAGCCTGAGAGGCACTCGTGAAGTCCGGGATAACTGTCAGCTATTCCGCCTCACAGGTTTGTTAGATGCTTTTTCCGAGCCGACATTTCGCAAGACACTTGGCAGCAAGATAGACGAGGGCCCTAAGCACATTATTTTGGATCTCTCACAAATTGACTTTGTTGATAGCTCTGGCTTGGGCGCTCTGGTGCAGCTAGCCAAGCAAGCTCAAACTGCTGATGGCACTTTGCAAATTGTCACGAATGCCCGCGTAACTCAAACGGTCAAGCTTGTTCGCCTAGAGAAGTTTCTCTCCCTGCAAAAATCAGTTGAAGACGCTCTAGAAAACGTCAAGTAGTCTTGATTGCTCGATCTCAGAGGTAAATTTAGCTATCCAGATTCAAAATCGGATAGCTTAATTTTTAAAACTTCTGGCAGAAAACCTCTCTCCTTGTGGGAGAGGCATAAAGCCAGTTGAGCTATTATGTTTAAAGTTGAGTAATAACTAAAGATATAGAGACCCAATTTGTGGGTATGTAATCGTTGGCTAGAATATTGGATAAATAATCAAGTCTGAGATATTTGTTGTAAGAAATACAAAGTCAGCAGATTTGTTTATAGATAGATTTGACTTGATGCTGTATAGTTAAAAGTTGTCGTCTACTCAGTAAGTATGGCGATGCTACCAAGTACAAGGGTGAATTTGATGTTAAAATTTTACCCGATATTAGGCGCAGACCACAAGAAGTAGGCGAAGTTTGATTTATAGATGTTGACATCAGGGTGATTTTAAATGCCAACTCTCAATCAAAAAGATGAAATTAAGAAGTAATTTTGATAGTATTGATTATGCTAAGTATACTATCACGGCATACTTCAGAAAAATCAGTCTTTGCGAAGAATGCCTGCCAAATGTAGCCCGTCAAGGAATGATTTATTTGTGAAGTCACAGGAGGAAGAGCTATTAAATGGACAAGATGAAACTCCCAAACAGAGCTTGTCTTGGACTGAAGCACTCTTGGCAACCACAGGGCCATTCCAACAGATTTCTCTCTCACAAGTGCAACAAATTTCTCCTAGTGCTTTAGCATATTTGGGGGATGCAATTTATGAGTTGTATGTTAGAATGTTCTATCTGCTGCCATTGCAGCGGTCAGGAATTTACCATCGTCTGGTAGTGGAGCAGGTAAGAGCAGAAACACAAGCGCTACATTTGCGATCGCTGATTCCTCATCTCAGGGATACCGAATTAGAAATTGTCCGACGGGGTAGAAACGCCGCAACAGGACGCCCTAAGCGACTTAATCCCGAAATTTATCAACAGGCAACTAGTCTAGAAACTTTAATAGGCTACTTATATATCACCGATTACCAACGTCTAACCGAACTGTTGCAAATACTTCATCTAGAAAAAGAGTAAAAACTCAATTTCGCAGTAGCCACAGCACTAGATTAGATTCAAAAAATAGAGGTAATCGGAACGATCGACCATACGCTATATTCATAACTCAAATGCAGGATAAACCCAGAAAAGTCAATACTTCAAACGAACCAAATCGTGGACAACCCGTAAAAATTAAAGGTAAACGTGTTGTTACTAATCCGGCTCGCAATCCCAGGAAAATAGATAGCAACCCCATCTCTGGTGCGAATCCGACTCGCAAGCCCAGAAAAGTAGATAGTAACCCTATCTCTGGTGCGAATCCAACTCACAACCCCAGAAAAGTAGATAGTAACCCTATTTCTGGTGCGAATCCAACTCACAACCCCAGAAAAGTAGATGGCAACACCATCTCTGTTGTTAATCCGAATCGCAATCCCAAGAAAATAGATAGCAACCCCAGTTATAGCAATTCCCGACAACGAAATAGCAACTTTTCTCAGCCATCTGTATCTACACAATCTACAGAAGAAGATAACGATCTCATCTACGGTCGTCATCCAGTATTGAGTGCATTGCAAAATCAGCGCAATCTCAACCGTCTGTGGATTACTACCCGTCTGCGGTACGATCCCAGCTTTCACCATTTCCTTTTGCAAGCAAAGGAAAATGGCACAGTTATTGATGAGGTTGAACCCAAACGTTTAGACTATCTCACCAACGGCGCTAATCACCAAGGTGTGGCTGCACAAATTGCTCCCTACGCTTACATGGAATTGGCCGATCTAATTGAGCAGTGCAAATCTGTAACTGATGCTGTAATTGTTGTGGCTGACGGAATTACCGATCCCCACAACTTAGGAGCAATTATTCGCACAGCTGAAGCAATAGGCGCTCAAGGATTGGTAATTCCCCAAAGAAGGGCATCTGGGATCACTTCCACAGTCATGAAAGTGGCAGCAGGCGCTTTAGAAAATTTTGCTGTAGCTAGAGTTGTCAACCTCAGCCGCTCCTTAGAAGAATTAAAAGAAGCTGGCTTTTGGATTTACGGCACAGCTGCAAGTGGCAGCGAACCTTTGCATACAGTCAATTTCACTGGCCCCATCGTTTTGGTAATCGGCTCAGAAGGTGAAGGTCTGGGTATGTTGACTCAGCGCTCCTGTGATTTTTTAGTATCGATTCCTCTACAGGGTAAGACTCCCAGCCTGAATGCTTCTGTAGCCGCAGGTATGGCGCTTTATGAGATTTATCGCCAGCGATCGCTAAATACGCTGCACTTAGATAAATTGCAAAAATTCTCTTTGAAAAAATAACAGTAACAGAGTATAAAGAAATGTAAAAGATAATAAAGTACCCTATCGTTTAATACCCTGTAGACGTTTATAAATCAGCGAAAACCATGAAAACCATTTGGCATAACCTCAAGGAAGTGTTAATTAACACGTTCGACTATATCGGCTTGGCTTGGTGGGTAGAGATTGTGACGCAGAATCCCCGTTGCACGTATTACTTCGGGCCATTTCTAAATTCTTCTGATGCAAGATTAGCAAGCAAAGGATACATAGAAGATTTGGAGCTTGAAGGAGCGCAGGGAATTGTTGTGAATGTCAAGCGCTGCAAACCTAGTAACTTAACAATTGCTGACGACTTGGGGGAAAGATTTGACCGCAAAGTACAGCCTGCCTTTGGCGGTCAAATTTAAGTTAGGCCAGAGAATGAAAAGGATGCTCTGATGCGGGGACGCAAAGATATGGAGACACAGAAAATCCTTTTAAGAGGACTTTTTGCGTCTTTTTCACTCATTGCATCACCACATCTTCCTTCTCGATTTCTTCGTCAATAGTCAAAATTTTTTGACTATTTTGAACTATTAACAACTCCTAATTCGTAATTACGTTACGGGTGAAGATTTAGACCCCACCTGTAACGGCTAAACCTTTCATTGTCAATTCCTGTGATTCTCAGTTGAATTACGAATTACGAATTACGAATTACCTGCGGATGTTCTTCGAGCCAATGATCAATATCATTTAGCACCAACTGGGGAACTTCCCACGGAAAAAGATGAGCAGTGTTGGGATAGCACTGCCACTGAGAATTTTGGAGATGTCGAGCAGTTTCTAAGCTGGAATCAGATGTGATGTGGCGGTCTTTTTCGCCAGCAAGTACTAAACTAGGACATTGTATTTGTTCTAAATCTAGAAGCCGATTGTATCCTGATTGAATTGCACTATAGAGGGCGCGAGTAGCAGCTGGAGAGGTTTGCAAATAAGCTGGTACTGCTTCCTTGGCGATGTAATTGTAACTGGTAGATGTATGTTGTTGGATTAAGTAGCGGAAAAGCGATCGCTTACCAAAAGTTTCAATATTCCATTGCCAACTCGGTTTTATATAGTTCAACAAGGCAGCAATGCCAGTATATAAATTATCTTGCCAAGTAATAGGAGGATGACTGCCACGGGGTTTTGCAGCTGTCGCCACCAAAATCAGCCCAGTAACGCGCTCTGGCAAACGTAATGCCATCTCCATTGCCAGAATGCCCCCAAGTGACCATCCCAATACCAGGCACTTTTCAATCTGCAAACGGTCTAGCAGTGCTTCTAAATCAGTCAAATGGTCATTCATGTCAAAATTGCTGTTGTAGCGGCTTTTGCCGTATCCGCGCAAATCAGGGGCAAAAGTTTTGTAGCGTTTTGATAAATGATTGGTAAACACAGAAAGACTACGACCAGTACCAGGATGACCATGTAAGCCCAAAATTGGGAATCCTTGACCTTGAGTGTAAACATTGAGACGTGCAGCAGTGGTGGTGTGGCGATCGCTCATTACTCGCCCTTCTCCTGTCTATCGATACTGCCAACTGCATCGATCGCAGCTTCTAGGGCGATCGCTACATGAGTCCAATGAGTCCCACCCTGGCAATAAACTACATAAGGTTCACGCAAAGGCCCATCGGCTGATAATTCCAAAGTACTCCCTTCAATAAATGTCCCCCCAGCCATAACCACCTGGCTCTCATAACCTGGCATATCATCTGGAACAGGGTCTAAGTAGGAACCGATCGGAGAATGCTGTTGTATGGCTTTACAGAAAGCAATTAGCTTTTCGGCAGAACCAAGTTTAATTGCCTGAATTACATCTCCACGGGGAGCTAGGGGAGCGGGATTGACTGGATAACCGAGTTTATCAAATACATAACCAGTAAGATAAGTCCCTTTCATTGCCTCTCCTACCATCTGCGGCGCTAGAAATAAACCTTGGAACAGCAGGCGATTTTGGTCAAAAGTAGCACCGCCATAACTACCGATACCGGGAGCAGTAAGGCGACAAGCGGATGCTTCCACCAAGTCGGCGCGACCGGCGACATAACCACCAGCACTGACAATGGTGCCACCAGGATTTTTAATCAGCGATCCCGCTATTAAATCAGCACCTACGGCTGTGGGTTCTCTGGTTTCAATAAATTCGCCGTAACAGTTATCTACAAAGCAAACGGTGTTTGGGTTTTGCTGTTTGACTAAGTGGACGATTTTTTCAATATCAGTAATTGATAAACTAGGACGCCAAGAATAGCCACAAGAGCGCTGAATTAAGACTAAACGAGTGTTTTCAGCCACACTAGTACTTATTGCTTGCCAATCTATGGTTCTTTCTGGGGTTAGCTCCAATTGGCGGTAATTTATGCCAAACTCAATAAGAGAGCCTTGACCTTGACCCCGTAAACCAATAACTTCTTCAAGCGTATCGTAAGGAGAACCGACCACTGCTAACATTTCATCTCCCGGACGGAGAACACCGAACAAAGCACAGGCGATCGCATGAGTTCCGGAAACGTACTGAACCCGCACGGCCGCAGCTTCAGCGCCCATAACTTCGGCAAAAACTTTATCTAAAGTTTCTCGTCCTAAATCATCATGACCATAACCACTTACACCTGCAAAGTGGTGTGCGCCTACACGGTGATTACGAAAAGCATCCAGCACTCGTTTTAGATTATGCTTGACCTGAGCGTCAATACCAGAAAAAATTTCTAATAGTGCCTGTTCTGCTTGCCGCAGCTGTTCTAAGCTGTTCATCAGTTCCTCGTTCAAAAAAAAATTATCGATATGCGGATTTTGCGATCGCGCTGTTCTTAAGCTGGAAAATTAAAATTCAGGTTACTGCATGACAATTGCTACTTCAACCAAACCTCAAATTAACTGGGTCAATACCCTATTTTTCATTGGACTGCACATCGGCGCTTTATTTGCCTTTGTTCCTGGTAACTTTAGCTGGACGGCAGTTGGTGTGGGTTTCTTGCTGTACTGGATAACAGGTGGTTTAGGAGTTACTCTTGGATTTCATCGCCTTGTTACTCACCGCAGTTTTCAAACTCCCAAGTGGCTAGAGTATCTCTTGGTTTTCTTCGGCACACTCTCGTGTCAAGGAGGCCCAATTGAGTGGGTAGGGACGCATCGCATTCACCATTTACACTCAGATACTGATGCCGATCCCCATGATTCTAATAAAGGCTTCTGGTGGAGCCACATGGATTGGCTGATTCACTACTGTCCCGCTCACGCTGATGTTCCTCGTTTCACCAAAGACATTGCCGAAGACCCAGTTTATCAGTTTTTAGAAAAATATTTCATTTTAATCCAGGTTGCTCTAGGTGTATTGCTTTTGCTTCTAGGTGGCTGGCCGTTTGTTATTTGGGGAATTTTTGTTCGCATTGTCTGGGTTTACCACTGCACTTGGTTGGTGAACAGCGCGACTCATAAATTTGGCTATCAAAGCTATGATTCTGGCGATAAATCGACTAATTGCTGGTGGGTAGCCGTACTAGTTTTTGGTGAGGGCTGGCATAATAACCATCATGCTTTTCAATATTCAGCTCGTCACGGGCTGAAATGGTGGGAAATCGATTTAACCTGGATGACAGTTCAATTGCTGCAAGCAGTTGGTCTGGCAACTAATGTGAAGTTGGCCCCAACAAAAGTTAGTTAGGAGTAGAGACGCAATTAATCGCGTCTGTACAAAAGTTAGGATGTGTAACGTTTTTAACTCATAATTCATCACTTCTAACTCCTAACTTTTCAAAAAGCTATTTACTGGTGCGCTTGTGTCGGTTAGGTTGCTATAATCCGAAGCGCTAATGTGAAGAATTTTTACGGCAAGTTACTTTTTAGTGACTTGGTGGAGGAGTTTGTTGTTTTTTAGGTGTCCATGACTACATCAATAATTAATAGCCAGAAACTAAGTGACGAGCCTAGTAATTCCGACTTTCGGCTCAAAGATATTGTCAAAACCCTGCCACGGGAATGTTTTCAGCAGAACCGTCGCAAAGCTTGGACACAAGTAATACTCAGTGTCTTGGCAGTTGCCTTGGGCTATTACAGCCTGATTATCGCTTCTTGGTTTCTCTTGCCCCTAGCTTGGATTTTTACGGGCACTGCTTTAACAGGTTTTTTTGTAATTGGCCATGATTGCGGTCACAGGTCTTTTGCCAAACGTCGTTGGGTAAATGATTTGGTAGGGCATTTTTTCATGATGCCGCTAATTTATCCCTTTCACAGTTGGCGCATTAAGCATAATTATCACCATACTCATACCAACAAGCTGGATGAGGACAACGCTTGGCATCCAATCAGACCAGAAGTGTTTGAAGATTGGGATAAAACCCGACAGTCTGCTTTTGAACTGTTCATGCGTAAACGCTTCTGGTGGGTAGGTTCCATTGGACATTGGGCTGTAGTGCATTTTGATTGGCGGAACTTCAAAACGAAAGACCAATCGAGTATCAAACTGTCTGTGGCTGTAGTAGTTGTGTTTGCGGCGATCGCTTTCCCGACTCTGATCGCCACAACTGGTATCTGGGGCTTTGTCAAATTTTGGCTAGTGCCCTGGATGATTTACCATTTTTGGATGAGTACTTTTACTATTGTTCACCATACTGCCGCAGATGTTCCTTTTACGACAGCGAACAAGTGGAACGAAGCTCTAGCACAGCTATTTGGCACTATTCATTGCGATTATCCGCGTTGGGTAGAAATCCTGTGCCACGATATCAATGTTCATGTCCCTCATCATATTTCCACTGCGATTCCTTCTTATAATTTGCGGTTAGCTTACAGCAGCATCAAAGAAAATTGGGAGCCTTATCTCCATGATGAGTGTCAGTTTTCTTGGTCTTTAATGAAGCAGATTACAGACCAGTGTCAACTATACACAACTGATGTTGGCTATAAAACTTTCAACGAATATTATACAGAGCAATAAATAGCGCTGTGATTAGACTTACGCTCTTGAACTCAACGAGAGCGTTTATCATGCTGTGTTGAAATAGAATTTGGCGACTTTTTACTAACTAAAATTTGTTAGCTAAATTGCCAAAATTTATCTTCTTTGATGTTAGCGATCGCTACTTTCGTGGGCATCCTAGAGGTGAGATTATCTTGTCTCAAATAAAGTTCCGATTTATATCCAACAAAAGAATCCAGTGCAATCAAATATCGTCACGTTCAATAATCCTACTGGCTACGAAACGTCTGAGGATTCCACTAAATTACCTTTCACTCTTCAAGATTTAAAAGCTGCAATCCCTGCTGAATGCTTTCAGCCCAATGTAACAAAATCACTTTTTTACTTTTTTCGTGACATCCTGATTATCGGTCTGCTTTATGCCGTAGCTAATTACCTGGATTCTTGGCTTTTCTTTCCGATTTTCTGGCTAATGCAAGGAACAATGTTTTGGGCTTTGTTTGTAGTCGGGCATGACTGCGGACACCAATCTTTTTCTAAGCATAAATGGCTCAATGATTTGATTGGACATCTTTCTCACACACCAATACTTGTTCCTTATCATGGTTGGCGGATCAGCCACAGAACCCATCACAAAAATACTGGCAATATCGATAACGATGAAAGCTGGTATCCGGTGACAGAATCAGAATACAAAGAGATGCCTTTAGCCCAAAAGATAGTCCGATATTATATTTTTCTCTTGGCTTATCCTCTGTATCTGTTTAAGCGTTCTCCTAATAAAGAAGGCTCCCACTTTTTGCCCAGTAGTCCGCTTTTCAAAGCATCAGAAAAATGGGATGTCATCACTAGTACTGTACTTTTGATTGGCATGGTAGGCTTGCTTGGCTTCCTCACCTATCAATGGGGTTGGATGTGGTTGCTGAAATATTATGCTGTGCCCTACCTTGTATTCATAATTTGGCTAGATTTGGTGACATTTTTGCACCACACTGAGCCAGAGCTTCCCTGGTATCGTGGAGAAGATTGGACTTTCCTCAAGGGTGCAATTTCTAGTATTGACCGTGATTATGGTTTAGTTAATCATATTCATCACGATATCGGTACTCATGTTGCTCACCATATATTCCTTAACATCCCTCACTACAATTTGCTGAAGGCAACTGAGGCGATAAAACCAGTTATGGGTGAGTATTTCCACAAATCGGAAGAACCTATTTGGAAGTCGTTATGGAATTCATGTGTCAGCTGCCATTTTGTACCTGATAGTGGTAGTAAGGTTTACTACACATCCAACAAGAAGTTAGCTAAAGACTAAGATTTTTCAAACATCCTCTAAGACTACTAACACTTTTCGTAATTCTTAATTACCATTGTGTGAGAGTTTTAGACATTTTAAATAGGTGGCTTATTTACGCCGTACTGTACTAGCCCTGTCAAGGTAATAAAAGTAACCTTGGCAGGGCTAGAGTGTTATTTATGGACTTTTGGAAGAAATCTAATGACTACAAGCTGGCTTGCTTTTGATGTTGTTCGCCATGATGGTTACAGCCATCCTAATGATTATGGTGATGATGACCATGACCGTGGGAGCAGTTTTGCAAATCTTGCTTCATCAGCTTGTCGCTGATTTCTTGCAAGGATTCATCCACAGCTTGTAAGCCAATCCAAGTATCAATCTTTTGGACATCAAATCCTACCTCGCGGCGATCGCCTACTTCTAACAAAGGACGGCGAATTAACAGTGGCTCTTTTAGCATCAACGTCAAGGCGGTTTGGGCATCGATTTTTTCAGGAACCACCTCACCAGATTTTACCTTAGGGGCGGAAAGATTAAACCATTCGGCTACGGGGCGATCGCCAAAAAAAGAACGCAACCGCTCAACTGTCCAAGGTTCTGTTAGCAGATTCTCTGGTATCACTTCATGACCAGCAGCTGTGAGCAAAACTTTTTGCTTAGTACCACCTTTACAGCCTGGTTTGCTATAGAAAATTACTCTTGCCATTTAACTACCTCTTAGTAGAATACGATTCGTTTGTAGGGACGCACGGCTGTGTGCCCCTACTGCGTGATGCTAAAAGTTTTTAGCACTATACTTAATTGGGTCAAACTCAAATCTCTCATTGGGATCGGTTTCACCGTAGATATTAAAAGTCACAGTTGGTTCATCACCCACTGCTTCTACACAGTGAATTGCATCGGGAGTAAAGCTAATAATATCTCCTGGTAATAAAGTTAACTCTCCCGTTGCTTCGATTTTGTCCTGAAATTCTGGGCTATTAGTGCGTCGCCAAAAAGTATTTTTTTCCTGACCTTTTAACACCGCAACTATTCCCCATGTCCCATGATTATGAATGTTCGATCGGGTTCCCGGTGCAAATGTTACTGTTTGCACAGTTAAGGGAAAACCCAATTCATCGTATAGGAGTAAAACAGAGGTTCCCGTTTTGGGTGAAGGCTCTAAAGTTTGACTTCGTACCCAGTAGGAATTTACAATCAAGCGCCTTACGAGCATCCGAATTTCTGGCAGACAACTGACTCGATCATCTCCATTATTGAGAACATCTTCCACCTCAGTTAAAAACCGATAAAGGCGGTAATTTTCTCTCAATAAATCCCAGGCTCTGACAGATTTACAAGCTTGATGCTGACCATCTCTCGTTAGTAACCAATCCCTACCTTTCATAACTTTTAAATTGATAGTGGAGAAGATTGGATCACAATGATTGGTGAGACATTAGGAATGTTACCTACAGGAAGTTTAGTAGGTATGGTAATAGTAGGGATGATAGAGTTACTATCAGTACTTGCTCCTAATAAAGAATAGGATTTAGTAGATAACCAATTGTTCATGATTTTCACAAAAAGGGCATTGGGCATTGGGCACAAGAAGCAAAGGGAAAAAGGGGATGGGGGGCAGAGGGGAAAAACTTACTGTAACTTCTCCTCTGCTCGACGGCAGTTGCTCCTGGGGGAAACCCCCAAGACCGCACTGCCTCCTCTGCTCCCCTGCTCCCTCATCCCCTCACTCTTTTACAGAGAAGCGCATTAACTAATTAATCATCTTCTTCTGCTGGACGTGTCAAAATATCCAGCAGAATACCAGAACCAAAATCATTCTTTTCGTCTATCTGTTTGACTTTGGTGCTGATTTCTTTGGCTTGCTCGATTTCTCCTAACTTTGCTAGTACTAACCCAGAAGCAGCATAAGCATTTAAGTACAATCGAATTTGTGGTTCTTCTTTGCGATTGACTAGTATCGGCTTAAGTTGCTCCCAGTCATCAGGAAAATTTTCTAGTTCTTTAATTTTATCTAATAATTTGATTGTTGTTTGTAGTGCAAGAGAATAATTATTTTTATAATAGAAAAATCTATATGCTGCTACCAATACATCTGTATTTTTACCAGTTTGTGCTAAAGCTTGTTGAATATATTTTTCTGATTCTGATGTATTCTCCCAGTTTTGTGCAGCTAAAACTAATAAATTTTTAATGTCTTCTGGAACCTGGAACCATGAGAATTGGTTTGTATTAGCTTGCATAAGAAAGTCCTCGAGAGTTAGGAGTTAGGAGTTATGAGTTAGAAGTTGTGAATTACGAGTTAGAAGTGATAAATTCTTAACTCTTAACTTCTGGCTCCTCACTCCTAACTTTTGTTAAAACAAAGTGAGAATGTACACCAAGGTGAATAATACAATCCAAATAATGTCTACGAAGTGCCAGTAAATTTCTGTCATTTCGATGAAAGTATGATTGGTTGCAGAATATTCACCGGGAAGACGCGATCGCCACAATGCACGTAATATCAATAACAGTCCCACAAAAACGTGCAAACCGTGGAACCCAGTCATGATATAAAAGCAGTTAGCGAAGACGTTGGTAGTCAGTCCGTATCCTAATGTTGAGTACTCATAAACCTGACCACCTAAGAAAATTGCCCCCATGATTGCAGTAATTGCGTACCACAATTGCATTCCCTTGACGTTATTCTTTTTAATCGCCGTATCGCCGAAGTGAATCACGAAACTACTAGACACCAGAATAATGGTGTTAATTGTCGGCACAAGTAATTCTACTTCGCTTCCTTCTGGAGGCCAAACTGCTGTAGTACCCCGAAAAAACAAATAAGTGGCAAAGAATCCACCAAACATCAGGGATTCAGAGGCGAGAAACGTTAACAGACCCCAAACTCTTAAATCTGGATGTTCTTCGTGTCCTGCACTGTGTTCTTCGCTTGTCGTAGCTATGGTCATATTGTTTACCCTTAAAGGTGAAGCGTCGGGCAATTGAATTCTTCACAATCTTGATTTTCTTGTGGGATGGGTTTTCAGATGTCCAAGCCCACAAGAGTTCTTTTTTAACTAAGTACAGCATTTCATTAATTCGTAGCGAATTAAATTTGGCAATACCTGACAATGTGAATGCATCGGCTTGCATTGTGAATGCATCGGCTTGCATTTAAAACGCTACGTTTTTACGTAAACAAAGCTGTACTAAGCACTAGCTTCTGGCGTTGCTGATGACTGTAATTCAGTTTTATGTTCGTGACCGTAGTCATAAGGGCCATGAGTCACAACCGGCAACACTTCCCAGTTTTCAATTGCAGGTGGTGAGCTAGTTGTCCATTCTAAAGTCAAAGCTTGCCAAGGATTATCACCAGCCAAAGGTCCTTTCAGCCAACTGTAGATTATGTTGATGGCAAAAGGAATTACCGATATCGCCAAAACAAATGAACCAAAGGTACAAATTTGATTGAGGTCGATAAATTGGGGGTCATACATTGCCACTCTTCGCGGCATTCCTTTTAAACCCAATTCGTGCATGGGTAAAAAGGTCAGATTAGTACCGATGAAGGTAAGGGCAAAGTGAATGCGTGCCAAGTTTTCATTCAACATTCGTCCGGTCATTTTGGGGAACCAGTGATAAATACCGGCATAGATGCCAAACACGGAACCGCCAAACAGAACGTAATGGAAATGTCCGACTACATAATATGTGTCGTGGACGTGAACATCAAAAGGGGCTGTTCCCATCGTCACACCACTTAAGCCGCCCATCACAAACATGGACAACAAGCCAATGGCGAAAAGCATCGCACCTGTGAAGCGGATTTTACCACCCCAAAGGGTAGCAACCCAGGCAAAAATCTTCACGCCAGTGGGAACTGCAACGATAAGAGTAGAGATGGTGAAGAACATCCGCATCCAACCGGGTGTGCCACTGGTAAACATGTGGTGTACCCAGACGAACAAACCGACAACGCAGATGGCTACACTAGAATAAGCGATCGCTTTATAACCAAAGATTGGCTTGCGCGAGTGAACTGGAATTACCTCGGACATAATGCCGAAGATGGGCAGAATCATTAGATATACTGCCGGGTGAGAATAAAACCAGAACAAGTGTTGATAAATTACAACGTTACCGCCTGCATCTGGTTTAAAGAAAGAGGTGCCAAAGTTGAGGTCAAACAACAGCAGCACTAAACCGGCTGCTAATACAGGTGTGGAGAGAAGCGCCAGCAGAGAGGTTGCTAAGATTGCCCAGCAAAATAGGGGTACTTGATCCCATTTCATGCTAGGAACCTTCATCATCAAAATGGTGATTACAAAGTTCAGCGAACCCAAAATTGAGGAAGTTCCCACCAAAACGATCGCTAATATCCACATACTTTGAGCGATTGGTGCTGTCACTAAGCTCAAAGGTGGGTAAGCTGTCCAACCAGATTGGGAACCGCCGAAAATGAAACTACCTAATATCAGCGCACCTGCTGGTGGGTTTAACCAAAAGGCGATCGCGTTCAGCTTCGGAAACGCCATATCCCTGGCACCAACCATCAAGGGCACCAAATAGTTACCAAATCCCCCAATGGCGCTAGGAACAATCCACAGGAAGATCATAATCGTCCCGTGATTGGTCATGAAAGCGTTATACAGATTGGGGTCGAGTACGTCTGCATCTGGTGTTGCTAATTCCACACGCAGAGCAACAGCCATCAATCCGCCGATGAGATAAAACACAAACGCCGTCACCAGGTATTGAATACCAATAACCTTGTGGTCAACATTAAATGTAAAATAGTCCTGCCATTTCCACGCCTTCGGATGCGAAGTGTGGCCAGTCACCATTTCCGGTTTCTTTTCGTCTGGTGGAGTATTCCGGGGAAATTCTACCTGTGTCATATTTTTGTCCTTTGTCCTTTGTCATTTGTCTTTTGTCCTTTGTCATTTGTCCTTTGTCCGTTGTCATTTGTCCGTTGTCATTTGTCCGTTGTCATTTGTCCTTTGTCATTTGTCCGTTACCAATAACTAATGACCAATGACTAATGACTAATGACCAATGACTAATAACTAATGACCAATGACCAATGACCAATGACTAATGACCAATGACCAATGACTCTAGAGTTGCTGCACTAATTCCCATATCATGGGTGTGGGGCGCGAGAAACTCTGATGTTGATAAGTCGGCTGGATTAATTGCAACTACTTGATTTAAGTTTTGTTGTTGAGCAATCTGGTTTTCTGTCCGCCAGCTATCATATTCTTCTGGCGTGTGGACAATTACCTGTGTCCGCATTGAACCGTGATAACCACCGCACAACTCAGCACAAACTACGGGATATGTACCTGGTTTGGTGGCAACAAATCGCAGTTCGGTAGGGATACCAGGAAGTGCATCTTGTTTCAAGCGGAAGTTTGGCACCCAGAATGAATGAATTACATCTTGTGCTGAAAGGTTGAGTTGCACATCAGCACCAACGGGTATGTGTAATTCCCCAGAGGTAATGCCACTATCAGGGTAGCTAAATAACCAGGCGTACTGTATGCCTTTGACATCAACAACTAAATCGGCTGGTTTGTTTAGAGTTTGAGGAGACGCGCCAATACCGATTGTTGGGGCTATTGCTGGGGCAGTTGTTGCTTCAGTATCGCTTAATGTAGCTGCCAAAGCACTCCCCGGTATATGAGCAACATGAGCTGCTGAATGAGGATGACCAGCAGGCTCAAAGCCGCCCATTCGGTTAAAAACATCTACGCTGTAGATGCCCAAGCCGAGGACAATCACTGTGGGAATTGCTGTCCAAAAGATTTCTAAGGGAACGTTGCCTTCTATTGGCAAACCATCGGTATCATCACCGCGACGGCGACGAAACTTGACCAAAAAAACTATAATTGTTCCTTCTACCACCAAGAAGAGTGCGATCGCAATGGTAAACATGACGTTGAAAAAACCGTCTACCAAAGGCGCTTGTAACGATGCCTGCACCGGCATGAGAGTGTGGTTGTGACCGAGCCAAATACTGATTGCTGTAACTACTATCCCAGCAACCAGAGTCCATAGTGAAACAGGAACTTGTTGCATACATGCTACCTGTGTAAACAGTCTTTTATTGGTACTGGGTATTGGGTACTGGGGAAGGTGGGGCCCCCTCTGGGGATAAGGGGTAATGGGGATTAGGTATTAGGTATTAGAAAAACTATTCTTTGTCTTCCTAATTCCTATTCCCCAGTCCCAATTCCCTTCTCCCTTTTCACTTATTAACTTTCTAACGTGTAGCCATAAAAAATGGGGGAAACTTCCAGATTTTTTCCATATCTTTCCCCCAAAAAATGACAAATTATAGTTGAACTCATACCACAAAGTTAGCCCCCTGCTTTCAGACAAGCTAATTGTTCTAAAAGGGCACTGTTAGACCTAATATTGATTAGGCTATATTAGCAGCAAGTTTAAATTTGTTAATAGCTAACATTTTGCGATTTACGATTTGTTTACCGCGAACTTTTTATTAGTTCCAGTAAATATTTAGTATTCCCCTCAAGTTACCTTGCCTAGCGGATTTGCGCTTTATTCAAACAGTGCCTCTTGCAACGAACAACAATTTTGACTAACTCCAAAAACCTTAATTATTTAAAGCAACGTGTGTGTAGCAGTTCTTTGGACAAATCCGCGAACAAGCTTCACAACCAATACAGTTGTCTGGAGAAGTAACTGCCATTACTTTCCGTTCAATTTCTTCATCATCTTCATCTTCCACAAATTCGCCTTCTTCATTGAGTGCCTTCAAACCAAGCACATTGTATCCGCATACCTTAATGCATCTGCCACAGCCGATACATTTGTCCTTGTCGATTTCCTGAGCAAATTTTGGTGTCCATGCCTTACCGCCAAATGTCAAACCTGTTAGTTGTGCCATGAATAAATCCTCAGCAATTTTGCCTGTTAAGCTGTTTGTGCATTAATCATCATATTATCCTAATCTTTTATTGTTTTATATTCAAAATTTACTTTTATCACATTAACTTTCGATGACTCTGAACACAATGAATAATTGTTTTTTATATTAATTTATAGATAAAAGTTATTGCAAATAATTCTTATGAATATTTAGTATTCTTCGTTTACATGCCCTACATGGAAATGCATTGTCTGACTAGAGGCAGCAAGCAGCCCACGATCGGCAATTTCCATACCGAGGATAAGTAAAAAGTTGAGGATTTGAAACCTATACAGATAAGTAAAGCCTCATGTATATGTGATTTATACCTGCCGATTTAACTTTTATTTACAGCAAATGCAACTGTAGCTCTAAGAATAATGATATTTTTTTTCAAATATTTATAGGCTTGGGCAAATAAATTTGTCTAAACAGTATACAGCTATACCAAAACAAATGTTCATTATTGACATTTTGATATATGCAATATGTATTTTAGAAAGCAACAATTTTCAATTTTATTTGATTTAAATATTTAAATAAATGATGACAAAAGGAATATTTTCATTTAATCTGAATACACAAAAATAATTTATAAAGGAACTGTAAAGTTGATGGCAGAATCCGATCGTGCTTTAAATATTAAAATTATTAACAAATCAGAGGAAGCTCAAGTATAGGAGGCTCAAAGATTGAAGAAAAATATTTTGTGTAATATTTTATCGTCAAAACTAAAATGTTCATCAAGTACTAAATTAAATAAATGTAAAGATTTTTTCTAAGCTCAATCCGAACAAATTAATCATTTTGCTCATTAAATGTATAGTTAATAAGAAGTTTTATGAGGCTATTTTTTAAATCTTAAATAGCTTGCAGTTGAATATGAATTTAACAAGTGGATGTGGGAATTGAATGTGGTGAGAAAAGATTATTCTCACTAGAAATATCGTGTGGTAGCGAGTCATGAATAAACAGGACTCATCCAGGGGAGACCTGAGCCAGACATCTCAACGATTAGAGTGGGAAAAGAGCCAAATGCCTTATACAATTCCTAACAACAGTTGCGTTGGATGTGACAACTGCCGCCCCCAATGTCCTACGGGTGCAATCAGAATAGAAGACAATGAATACTGGGTCGATCCTGGTCTTTGTAATAATTGTGAGGGCTATTATTCAGAACCGCAATGTGTAATAGCTTGTCCAACTAATTCTCCGATTCCTTGGCAGGCGAAAAAAGGAAGATGCAAAGTTGAACCGAGAGATTCTACCAGTTTAGATTTGTTTTCTAACGGCAAGAATAATCCATTTGCTTCAGCGATCGCAATTTGGGAAGCTTGTAATGTATTAGCGCAGCGCACATCCCTACACTGGGAAATTGATGAAGAAGGGTACATCAGTTATAGCCGACAAGTTAACCAAGGGCGAGGTGCGATCGCTTTTCATATCCAAGATCCCTTCAAAGTGAACGACAAAGCCACAGATATCGCAGCAATTGAGGGGCTTGACATCAGAGCCGCTTGCATACATCTAATTTTTGCAGCTTATGCTACAGCTTTAGAGCAACCTTGGGAGCAAGAATTTGCGATCGATGAGCGACAAATTGAGAAATATTTGGGGATGGAGAAACGCAAAGACTTAAGCAAAGCTGCCAAGCTAGCTTTAATGAAAAATATCGTTCAGCAAGCTTGCTCCCTGATTATCTCCATTGACTGGCCACAACAAGGCCGAATTAACGGATTCTCTCTTGTCGGAAGCCGCTTATGGCACTTAGTAGATATTCAGCACCACTTCCAGGAAGACAATCTCGGATGCAAATATCTGATTGGGCTAACTTTTAAAGTCAAAGCAGGCTTATGGGCGCAATATTTCTTAAACAAACAAGCATGTAAAGAGCGAACTGCATTCTATCAATACGGCAGTCTCCCTAAAACGCTGCTAACCACAGTCATGAGTATTTGGCAGCAACATGAAGGCGCAGTTCGACTAATGCTGTGGTTGCTGTTTAAAACCAAAATGGGTAAAGAACAACGCATCACCATTCCTACCTTGCTGCGTATTGCTTACGGTGAAGAAAAAGTCGCCCTTGCATCCAGACAACGGGAAGAACGCAAGCGTCTGCTGCGAACCTTTGAAAGCGATTTAGAAATTCTCAATCACTATGGAATGAAACCACTTTTCGATCCAGTTACTTACCCACCAGAAATTCAACCTTTGTGGGCGAAATTAATCGATATTCCCGAAGATCCAGATGAAGCATTAGAATTTTGGACTAATGACGGTGGTGCTGAAACTCGCCTCACAGACACAGGCCCCCGTGGTAAATGGAATCTGCTAATGAATGCGCGGATTTTGGCTTTTGAACTCCCGCCAGAATGGGAACAGCAAATCTCAGAATCGGAAAAAAAGAAAACAAGAACTGCTAAAGCCAAAAAGAAACCCAAAGCTACAAACGATTTGCTAGGCGAACAGATTTTGCAGGCGCGAAAAAACTTGAATCTCTCCCAAAGAGAATTGGCAAAACTCACAGGTAAAAGCCAAAGCTGGATTCGAGATATCGAGAATGGTCGTTTAAAAGCCAAATTAGAAGACCAAATACTGTTACGAAAAGTCTTAAATATGGCTTCATCTTAATTTAGAATTTAAACGCAAAGAAGCGCAGAGGAACACAGAGATTTTATTAAGAATTTGTACAGCGTTATAGTAAATACAGTAATACTTTGCGTACCTCTGCGCTTCCCTTAGCGTCCCTCTGCGTTTAAAAACTCTCTCTCTCTACTTCTGTGTACTATAACTCATTACCTTACTAGAAGTGATCCAAAAACTACCGACAGCATATTTAGTAACTACTAACTCTCGTGTTGCATTGCATGAACTTTTCAGTTGTTGAGTCTTCGTTTCATCTTTCACAAGTTTAGCCTGGTAAGTATAGAGAGAACCACAAGGTTGTTCAAAACTAATTTCAGCTAAAATAGTATTATTATCTAAACTTTGCTCTAGAATTTTGCCTGCAACTTTGTAATTAAACCAATCCCATCCTTTATAGAGAATTAGCTCTCTTTCCAAAACTTGAAGTGCAGCAGGCAGAATTCCCCAGCCTCGATAGACTTGATGTAAGCATTGAATATCACCAGTACGAGTCAAAATCGATCTAAATGAATCTCGATCGAGACGACCATAGTATCTTCCTTCTGGCAAGTCTATAACTGTTGGTGCAAACCGATGTCCACCAAAGTGCGATGATTTCCAAATTCGGACATTTTCTAAGCACAAATCAGCATTACTAGCTGTTATTTGGAAATAAAAAGGAGCGCCATATCTTGCACAACACTTATCATGGCTGCCGTGGGTACAAACTAAAATATCTCTAGTTTTACTAGTTTCTACTTCCAAATTAGAATCGATACCCCATATCCATTTTTGGACAACTCCTGCTACTTGCTCAATATTTGCTAGCTGAAACTCCTGCTTATGGTATCCATTACTTAGCCCCTCTTGTTTTTGATAAATCAAAAGCGTAGTGTGATTTACTTTGTGTGATAAATCATTAGCAATTAAGAGAAATCTAATCGGCAGTTTTGCACGCTTCACTTCTTCTACCAAAATCCTCAAATTCTGAGGCACCCACTTGGAGTTCAAGGCTTCTGATGTCCAAGGTAAAGGACACTCAACTAAAATATAAGTTTGATAATTGGTGGCACTACCAATAACATCTTCTCCTACTTGCCGCGAATCATCAGAACAAAAAAAAGTATTCATCTCGCTGTACTCATTAGCATATTTTATGGACAAAAGGTATTACAAAATACAATTGTGTTCTTAGCTACAATATCCTTGATTCAAGGAGATAAAAAAGAACAATATTCATTTCCCAGTTAAAACTAGGTAGCCACTTTATAACATCATTATCGATTGAGGTCTTCCTGGTTAATAAATTCTCCACAATAAAGATAAATAGTGTCAAGAGATATTTTTCCGTATGAGTGGCGTTAATTTTGTATCTAGTTTTATTGTTATTTGGTATTTAATAAATTTTCATTACCGGAAACTCAGTTTTTCTGAATTTGGTCTCTTTGGCAAAATCAAATATATTAAACCTGGTACATAGACGCAAAGCGACTAGGAGAGTTACCGACGATTAACTTGCTTACAATATTGATGTAGCTGATACTACAATCAAAAATGTTCCTAGCAGCAACCTAGTTGTTTAAAGTTTTGCTGAAATTATCTACATAGCTAATTACATATCCTGTTTTTACATATAAAGATATAATTCTATACCGCTCATCTGGAAAATATATTCCTAAAGGGAGATGCGGAAACATTTAATAAACAGCGATCGCTTTGATAAGGCAATACTGTTTTAAGAGTTCTTCCACATTATCTGCTTTCAATTTATCTCTCGAATTCTCCATATTGCAAATAATTCTCAATAGGTCGAGAAAATAAAAAAAGTCAAATTAGGGGTAAATGCTTTACTTCCCCATACTCCATCTGCGATAAGTTAATAATTAAAAGTAGTGACTAATTATTAGCAGTGTCACTGACATTAACATTAACAAATTTGGTATTTAGCGTTTTACCTAATCTAACTTCCCGAAGATAGTGTCAGGGTTTGATGATAGGCATCTGCTTTGACTGTAACTGAAGTCAATAAGAAATGCAAGTTTTTAAGAATCTTTATGATTTCTTTATAGTTTGTTGCCTCTAGGACATTGCTTAAATCAAGGTGAACAGGTATTTCATAATAAGGATAGCCCACTACAAAAGGCATTGAGAGTTTCAATATAATAGATAAAGTTTTGCAATTGTGACAAATTGTTGCTAGTAAAGGCACACTTACTAGTTCAAATATCTCTAGCTATGGCGATCGCATATTTCTACTTTCATGCAGAATTGAATCATTTTTTACCACGGCATCACAAACAGGTGAGAATCTCTCATGTGTTTGAGGAAAAAGCCTCTATTAAAGACATGATTGAGTCGTTGGGTGTCCCTCATCCAGAGGTGGATTCTATAAATGTTAATGGTGAATATGTAAATTTTTCTTACATAGTTTCTGATGGAGACATTATCAATGTTTATCCAATTTCAGCTAGGAATGTTATTATACCAAACGTTTCTGTTCTGCCAAAACCACCCAGTATTATCCGCTTTGTTGTAGATATTCATTTAGGGAAGCTGGCGACATCTTTACGACTTTTAGGTTTTGATACTTTATACCGCAATGACTACGAGGACGAGAAATTAGCCCAAATATCTTATACTCAAGCGCGGATTCTCTTGACTCGCGATAAAGGTCTATTGATGCGTAGTTTGGTAACGTATGGGTATTATGTTAGAAACACTAACCCTGAACAACAAATCCTAGAAGTACTGCAACGCTTCGACTTGTTTGAATTAATCTCACCATTTAAACGGTGTTTGCGTTGCAATGGATTATTAGAAACTGTAGATAAGCAATCCATTATTGAACAAGTGCCAGAAAAAGTGCGATCGCAGATCGATCAATTCCAGCGTTGCCAAGACTGCGATCGCATTTATTGGAAAGGTTCACATTATGAACGATTACAACAGTTTATTGATGGAGTACTCAACTCACAAATAAATAAGTAACTATTTATCCAGCTGAAATATTCCCACTGATTATTTGACTACCCCCGATTCTGGGATCTTCATCTTCGCGATTCAAATCATCAGGAGTGGGATTTTGCTTACTCTCTCCGCTAACTTCTTCTGGTTCAATGGGATCTGCCTCTTGAGCTTTATCAATATCAAGAGAGCTAGGAGGTTCTTTGGCCTGAGAGAAATCGATAAGTGGATCGGGTTGATCGGAAGTCATAATTTACTAAATTAGTATGCCATTTTCTTTAGTGTTGAATTTATTTTGCTTGCAAACATCTTTCTTGAGAAAGAAACCACTTATAGGTATAAAAAACTATGACATTAATTTTAGCTCTCGATTTTGGCGGAACTAAGCTGGCAGCAGCAACAGTCAATATCGGTTCGAGAAAGTGGTTGCGTTACGAACGTCGTCTCTCGCCAGTAGGTGCAGATGCTAGCACTGACTTGGAAATTATGCGATCGCTCATTTACTCTCTGCTGCAAGACACAAAACCTGCTGCGATCGGTATTAGCTTTGGCGGCCCGGTTGATGCTTCCACTGGGACGGTGCGACTATCTCATCATGTGGCTGGATGGGAAAATATTCCTCTTAAAGCCTTGTTGGAGGAGGAGTTTGGCGTTGCTGTTGGTGTAGATAATGATGCTAACGTTGCTGCTTTGGGCGAACACCGTTTTGGTGCGGGACAGGGATACGATAGCCTATTTTACATTACTGTCAGCACTGGCGTGGGTGGCGGTTGGATACTTAACGGCCAGCCTTGGCGGGGTGCTAGTGGGATGGCTGGCGAAATTGGACATATCGTTGTCGATCCAGCTGGGCCAGTTTGTTTGTGTGGGAAGCGGGGATGTGTCGAACGTTTAGCTTCGGGGCCTTATATGGCGCAAAATGCTAAGGAAATTTTGGAAAAAGAACCGCAGAGGCGCAAAGGACTTAGAGATGGAGAGATTTTGAGGGGTTTGGTGGGGGATAATTTAACGTTGTTGACGGGACAGTTGGTAAGTGAGGCGGCGGCGGCTGGTGATGATTTGGCGAAGGAAGTTTTACACAAGGCTGCTTGGGCGTTGGGTGTGGGTATTGGCAATGTGGCGAATCTGATGAATCCCCAGCGCTTTGTGTTGGGAGGCGGTGTGACGAAAGCGGGGGAGGATTTTTGGCAGGTGGTGCGTCAGGTGGCGCGGGAGACGGCTTTGCCAGAAGTTGATTTTGAAATTGTGTCGGCGGTTCTAGGGGATGATGCGCCTTTATGGGGCGGAGTGGCGATCGCTTCTATGTTAGTCTGACACCTGCTGTAAGATATTTAATACAGCTACAGTTTTTACAAAATCTGATGACTGAACGAGTAATTATTCAAGAAATCATTGAACAACTTTATTCTAGTTGCGTTGAATACAACACATCTGAATTATCTTTTCTTGGACTTCTGGCAGGAGTGGAAAAACGCCTTTGTATAAAAGTACTTGAAGGCTTTGCAGAGCTTTTAGTAGATAAACCCGATCACTTTGCATGGTGTGAAAATGCTTTGAGATCAACTCATAGGGGGATTCATGGCCATGATTTCAACAGAGCCTTTTGTCAAGCTTGGGCAAAGGCCAGAAAAACTAAAGGACTGAAAGTTGAAAATTTTATGTCTCCCTTATACACATTAGACGATGTTAGGGCAATGATTAAACACTGGGACAGCCGTTGGGGAGTGTTCCCTGGAATTGAAAAAGCGTTGACAGACAATAGATTCCGTGAGAGCGTGCTATCTGAGGCGGAGTTACTCAAACAAGTTGAGCAAGCATCCATATAACCATCCAATCCAAGTTGACAATGCTTCGGCATACATAACTTAGTATAGCTTTGCATTAATTCGTAGCGGTATAGATAGATGTTATTCTGAACGTAGCCAAGCAAAGTGAAAAATCTCAATCTAGATTTGTTAAATACCCTGGCGAAACTCTCTAATCGCTTCCAAGGGAGAGGATAATAAAAGATAACGATTGAGTAGAGATAAATCTAATTCTGGTAATAGCTCACTTGTAACAACTTTCCCATATTCTTGCTCTCGTAAGCAGTAAACTTCAATTTTGCCATCTTCCCAAAACCAAACTTCTGGAACTCCCATTAATTTGTATTTCTGTAACTTTATGGGACTACCGCTAGTAATCACTACTTCAATGCACAAGTCTGGTACAGATTTGTCCGTTCCAAAGCAATAAGATAAATCTGCTTGATATTCAACTATCTTGGGAATAATCTGACTAAAACTATCACTGGGAAAAAATTCAATGCCTTTTACTTCAAAATAAGTAATCAACAGTGCAGCAATTAAACACTTAATCGCCTCATAAGGCTTACCAATAGTCACTATTTCTAAGACTCCATCACAATAAAATAAGCGCACCCCTGGTACATTTTCAAAGCTAGCTTGAATTGCTTTAAACTGTTCCCAACTTAACCCATGTCGAAAAAAGCGTTGTTCTTCGGGTAAGTTAACAGCATTTTCTAACGTTTGAGTCATAATATTTTTACTCTCTCAGTTAGTAGTCACAAAATTTATCTTATTTCCATTTTAAGTCAAAACCAAATTATCCCGATGAATCACGGTTTCTGCACCGGCATATCCTAGAATTGTAGAAATTTCTCGTGAATGACGCCCACAAATCTTTTGCAATTCATTGCTGTTGTAATTCACAAGTCCTCTGGCAATTTCGTTACCATTGGTGTCACATAATTGCACAGCATCTTGTGTGTCAAATTCTCCTTCTACCGCCTTAATTCCAGCTGCTAATAAGGATCTTCCTGCTAGAGAAATTGCCGCGATCGCACCTTCATCTAAATACAATTTCCCCGCAGGTACAAGTCCGTAAGCTATCCAACGTTTACGCGCGGAAGTTGGTTCGGGTTGCGGTTCAAAATGCGTCCCAATCAATTCGCCTTGGATAATTTTTTCGATATTCCGGGGAAATCGCCCTTGGGTAATTACGGTACGCACTCCTGCTGCGATCGCAATTCTTGCAGCCGAAATTTTTGTCACCATACCGCCAGTACCCCACTGAGAACCTTGGGAACCTGTTTGTATTTGTAATTGAGTTAATTCCTTAATGCTACTCACTAAAGCGATCGGCCGCGCATCTGGCACGGAACGGGGATCGGCTGAGTATAGCCGATCGACATCAGTGAGCAAAAATAGCCAATCTGCTTCTACTAAGCTGGCAACTAATGCCGAAAGGGTGTCATTATCACCAAATTTTAGTTCGTCTATGACTACGGTATCATTTTCATTGACTACAGGGATAACTCCCAGTCCTAATAGTTCCTGAAAAGTATTGTAGGCGTTGAGATAGCGGCTGCGCTGCACCAAGTCACTGCGAGTCAGTAATACTTGAGCGATCGCCTGTTGCAAGGTAGTAAATAAATCATCATATATCCGAATTAACCTGCCTTGTCCAACTGCTGCTACAGCCTGTTTGAGTGCGATCGCTTTCGGACGTTCAGTTAAACCCAATCGCGCACAACCCACGCCGACAGCGCCAGAAGAAACCAAAATCACCCGATGTCCTTGGCGTCTTAAATGGCAGAGTGTTTCCGCCAAAGTAGCGATGGTAGAAAGTGCTAATTGTCCCGTTTCTGGTTGAGTTAGGCTGGAAGTACCGATTTTGACAACAATTGTTTTAGCCATTAGTCATTAGTCATTAATCATTGGTTATTAGTCATTGGTCATTAGTCATTGGTCATTAGTAACTGACGAATGACATAGACGCTTCTGCGGCTTCCCGCAGGGTAGGACAAATGACAAAGGACAAATGACTAAAACAATTGTAAAGCGCCAATCCCTCTATAGTGAAGGTTGACGCTTTACGGAAGTATATTTACTTAGTATGAGTTAGGGTCTTTTTTGGCTGACCCCATGTTATTAATACTTATGATCCCCGATTTTTTGCTTCCAGTAAGATTCCTTAATTATTTCTTTAGATTTACTTTCCTGACGATTTTTCAACTTTTGTGAATCTTCTTTTTCTTGGGTGTAATAGAGGCTCCCAGAATTTCAGATATCCAAACTTCAAAGTTGCGGACGGGATGAGAGCGCAAAGCCGCATCGGCATGAACAATCGGTTCCACTAAAATGGTAAACATTCCCAAACGATTACCTGCTAAAACATCGGTAAATAAGCGATCGCCTACCATCCCCACTTGATGCACTGGTAGATCCATTCCCCTCAGTGCGGCTCGAATTTTGCGTCGGGAAGGCTTGGCTGCACCTAAGTAGTAAGGTAAATTGAGTGATCGCGCAATTCCACCAATTCGTGCTTCACTGAGGTTATTACTCACCAAGCACAGTGCAGTACAGGTACGGATTTGCTCTACCCACTCTCGTAGTTCTGGGGAAGCTATCCCGACTGTAAAGGGTACTAAAGTTTCATCTACATCCAATACCAGCCCTTTAAGCCCGTATTTTTGGATAATATCTGGTGTTAGGTTTAACACTGAACCCTCTAAAATCAAATCAGGCTGTAAAAGATTGTTCCAGAACATAGTCAACAGTCAAATGTAGATAGCTAAGACAAATGAGCATAACCCAATATAGTTTAGTTAGTCGAACTCCATCCTGGAATCTCTCCCTGAACATTTTGAAATAAAATCCCTAAAATCTGATCTATTTCTTTGATGTAATAATTACTCAAATCAATAAATATATTGTTTTCTTCTAACTTTAAAAATTTCCAAATATCGCCTGTTGTTACCGCACCATAAATTTTTCTGATTTCATTTCCTTCTTGTTGATTAAACAATTGGGCTGCCAACATTGCGGCTGCACATTGACCTAATCCACCTTTAATATTTTCATTTTTGGCTTCAATAATAACCACCACTGGCACATTAATTGTTAGCTGCTCTTTAGAACGACTGATGATAAAGTCACAGTATCCATTTAGACCTTTTTCTGCATCGACATTAAAATCTGTTCCCGAAAATAAGCTAATTGGATAACTCGCTCTGCGTCTTATCTCCAACAATATCGGAGTGATAATCATTTCTGAACGAGCTTTGTCAGTATTAATTGCTAAAGCCAGTTCTGTAGTTTCTTCTAAAGAATTTTTGAGTTTCTGACTTGCCTGTAAAGGTTGTATGTCAGCACATAAATCAGTTTCTTCATCAATGCGGATGCTGAATGACTTTTTAAATTTACTTAATGTAAAATCGCTATAAGTCATTTTCAGCACCTCATACCAATTTTAGATTTAGATAATGGAATTGAAAATCACGACCAAAATGCTTGTTTCATAATTTTAAACAATACTAATTGTCCCAATTTAGTGTCAATGTTTCATAGCTTCCACATTTTATGGGACATGGTAAAAGGTTTAGGTAGATTTTAATTACAATGAAAATTCTCAATGAAAAATTCAAAATGCAATATTTTCATTTTGAATTTTTCATCTTATTCCACTTCATTAAAAAGATGTTCTTCTAACAGAGGTTGTACTTTCCGAAACTCCTCTGGAGAAAGTAATTCCGGCTCACCTGTTTTTGTTATCCGTGCAAAAAACAACAGGGGATCCAGGGGTGTATAAATTGCATACTCCTGATCTTCCTCATAAAAGCTAGCAAGTAGCTGTAATTGCTCAGGCTCTAAATCTGCCTCTTCGTCTTCGATTTCTAAGGTGAAGAGTTCTGATTCTTCAACTGGTGGTAAATCACCTGCTACTGTCAGAGCATAGGCTGTGTTCTTCAGTACCAAGTTCTGCTCAGATAGTACAGCTTGGGCATTAGCAAAAATTTGCTCAATGATGGTGTCATCTTCTACCAGAACCGCTTCTTCTTCCTCACCATCACCTTCCCAAGAAAAAATTTCTACAGGTGAGTCTACAGGAAGAAGCAAAACGTATTCTTGTCCATCTACCTCTAGGGAATGCTCTATATAACAGTCGAGCGATCGCCCTTTGTCATCGGTTAAAGTGATGGAACCCGCATGAGCGTTATCATTTTCTTCAGGAAATGGAGAGGAAAACATAGCCGAAATGTAGAAATTTAATAAATACCAGCAAGTTTGAAAATCGTTTAACTATAGTAAATGACATATCATGTCAAACAAATAGCTTTATACGTAGATACAACTGCTGGCTAATCGTTTTCAGAATATCATGTTAAAAGGTATCAATATTCAATAGCCGCAACTGAGCTAAGAGAGTTAGCACGTTTAACATCCAGCCATTGTTGCAAAATTAAAGCGGCTGCTTTGCGGTCAATCAAACCTTTATGGCGTGATGGAGAGCGGTTTTCAGCTATCAGCAGTTGCTCTGCTTGAAATGAAGTTAATCGCTCATCCATATATTCCACAGGCAAGTTTAGTGCTTTAGCAAGTCTTTTAGTAAATTTCTGAACTTGACGAGCCTGAAATCCTAGTGAGCCATCCATTGAATAAGGTAAGCCCATAACTAGAATTTGCACCTCACGTTCATTAACGATTTGTCGGATTTGCTCGACATCCTGCTCAAAAGATGTGCGCTCAATTGTAGTGATACCCGTGGCAATTAAACCCGTGCGATCGCATCCAGCCACACCAATCCGCTTGCGACCAAAATCTAGTCCCAAGGCGGAAATAAAGGGTTTTGGTTGCTCTTGGGATATCACACTAATTCTCCTGCTGTCCATCTGCTGATTCAGTAATCGGCGATGTTTCTATGCCAGGGTTTTTTACCGGAAAGTTAATCGGTTCTGGCTTGATTGGCAGTGGTTTATCTGAGGATGGCAGCTTCCCTGGTTGTATCCATGACATTCCACCTGGTATAGGTTTACGAGTTGGTTGTAAACCTTGCAGCATATCAGTCCATTGGATTCCTTCTAAGGAGACGAATTTCGACTCTCGTAGCTTGTGCCACACAGAGCGAGACATCACTAATGTATGTTCTATGCGTTTTGCTCCAATTCGCTCCAAATATTCTTCTCGCTCTGCCTGATAGTCTGAGGAGGCTAGTTGTAACCCTTGCTGGGGAAAATCTTGGGCAATACGAGCCAGTTGAGATAGTAATTCTGGATAAAGCCAGGTGTAAGCAGGATGAACTGTCAGCGTTGCGGCATGGGGAACTTCACCCTTGCGATCGAGTTGCACCTGAAAATAGCCGATCGCAGCTTTGCGTTGCGGTTCAAATACGTAACCACTGACTACTTCTGTTTTGGTCAGCCATTGCTTCACTGCATCAGTTAAAGCGCCAAACAAACTGGTTTTAAAGTCGCGGGTATTGCGGTCAAAAACCTGACGTACCAAAGGTGGCATCGATGCCGTATCTAATTGATATAGCAACTGGGCATCAGCATTACTTATAGGCAAGAGGTTGGGCAAGTCTGGCTCTGCTTGTGCCAATTCAGCCAGTAATTCTGGCCCAATTTCCCAGTATGTCATTTCTGCTAGACGCTGGAATCCATTTTGTCGATATAATGCCAGCGCCTCTATGTCATTGATATTAACTTCCAGTAACCAAGTCCGAGCTTCCAGAATCGATTCAAAGCAATGACGCAAAAGTGGCGAACCAATTCCTTGTTTATCAACACCACGCTCTAGCAACACTCGATCGATTCGCCAAGTGCTACGTGTGCGGTTAAAGGGTGACACTTGAATCATTCCTAAAAGTATCCGCCCTTGCTCTGCAACAAAAGCACAAAGGCGATACTGTAGCGGGTTAGGAAACCAACTTAAAAATTTGAGTAATCCATACCAGCGACGCAGCCTTTGCATCTGGCTGATGGCAAAACCTGCTCCCTTCGGAGTAAAGGCTGCTAATGACTCTTGAGTTATGCGCTCAATTCCGTCCAGATCCCGATATTGGACTGGTCGGATAATAACGCTGAGGTTTCTAGGAAGTAATGAAGTCATTTTTATTCGAGCCGCCATTTAGCCTTAACTAACTGCTCTTCAAAGGAAGGAACTGCTGCAATAATCTTAACTAGTTTCTGCTCTCTACTATTGTGCCAAAAGGGTGATTTTAGTAACTTAATACTTAAAAAGCAGAAAAAGCAGACCTTGTGAGAACACCATTGGCATTGACCCAACAACATCTGCCCTTATTTTATTTGAATTTTGATTAAAATTTGTATATATTTTATAACCCTTGCCGAGAAACTAGCTTTTCAAAGTTGGCTTGGGTTTGATGGAGTAATTGGTGGCGACTATCTACCAGTGTTTGCTTCAGCGTTGGAACAAGATTACGAGCTTGCAGAGTCATGTGAAGTTGCAAGTTGGCAACATATTCACTGAAATCTTGATTCATTTCATCTGCGCCCGCATCCGTTAATAAATTTGATTCCATTGCCACTGTGTTCTCCTGTGTTAATCCTATGCTGTCTCTCTTCATGACCAAAAACTATCACGTTGTTTGGACTAACTTCTTAATTTGCAATGAAGTTTAACGCTTATAGCAGGATAGCATGTCCCTTAAAATCTTAAACCAACGCCACCTTGTACGGAGATAGCTGTACCACTGCTATCTCGGTAAGCATCAAAAGCAATAATGGCATTGCCAAAAAGGACAGTATTGCTATTTGGGATCATATAATCAATACCCGGTTGTAAAGCAAAACTAATTTTGTCGCCTACAGGAGAAGAATCACCACCACCAGCTAAAACTAATCCCGCACCCAGGTAGGCATCAGCTTGCCAGTTGAGGGGGATATCGTAAGAAACCGTTGGTACAACAGCCGTATTATTACCAATTAACACTTGAGCGCGGAGTGAAATTGGTGCTTCCAAAAGCTTGTAGCGCCCCGCGATTACTCCCCCCAATTGGATACCATCGGTAAAACCAACAGTGGGGCCAATACCAATATAACTGCCATAAGCTACTTGAGCTTGTGCTGGTTTCGTACTCGCCAGACTCAAGACCAAACCAGCCCCCAAAACTGAAACCAAAGATGGAATATACTTCATAACCAACTCCTCACACCAATTTGTCATTAGTCATTGGGCATGGGGCATGGGGCATTGGGCATAGGTTATTCTCCTTGTCCCCTTTTCCCCTTGTCTCCTCATCCTCCCCTGCTCCCTGCCCCCTGCTCCCTTTCTCATTCTACGGGCAACGGGGATGAATCCCTCCTTGAGTACAAATGTATGCTAATTGCTTGGCATCTAAATTTTTGGCTTGAGAAAAATCAACCCCTTGGACTACGGCAGATACTGAGCCTAAATCTGGGGTTTGGACAAATTGATCTGCTGGATCTTGTTTGCTAGGAGCGAGAATTGCTCCTTTAAAATCTGCTCCAGCAACATTTGCCCCTCGTAAATCTGCAAGACTCAGGTCAGCATTTTGCAAGTTAACGTTTTCCATTTGGGCAGAACGTAAAACAGCACCAGTTAAACGAGTAGCGCTGAAGTTAGCATTGCTGAGGTTAGCACGATCCAAATAAGCTCCTGATAAATCTGCCCCTTGCCAATCAGTGTTAATTAAGTTGGCAAAAGATAATTGCGTGCCGATCGCAGTGGCGCGACCTAAACGCGCTGCATACAGATTAGCTTCGTTCAATTTGGCATCGCCTAAATCAGCCCCAGTCAAGCTAGCTTTTTCCAAAACTGCGTTTCGCAGATCGGCTCCTACTAGTTGGGTGCTGTTGAGTTTAGCATCATATAGACGCGCGTTGGATAAGTTGGCTCTGTTAAGAGTGGCACGACTCAAATCGATGCGGTTCATCAAGACGCGACTGAGGTTAGCATCAGTGAGATTAGCTTGCTGCAACTGAGCTTGGCTTAAATCAGCCATTACATCGTCGTAGGTATCCCAGCGTCCATCTTCACCTACACTCCGAAAGCGGGTACCCTTAAAGCTGGCTTGGTTAAGATTTGCAGATTTAAACCTAACTCCTGATAAATCAAGATTGTCCAGTACCAAGTTGAAGAAGGAACTTCCTGGAGTACCGCTTTGACCTAATTGGGTTCTACTAAGGTCAACACCGTCGATTTTTTTACCGCTATAAACAGAGAGAATCTTGTTGATTGTTCGTTGGTTTCTTTGTAACCGACCTTGGCGTAATTCGCGCTCTTTGGTTGCAGTGCTACCTACAGATTCCAGTTCGCTCACCAAAAACTGATTCTTATTTTTAAGTTCCGGGATGGCTTGGGGCCCGACAGTTGTCAAAGCTTGTTGAATTGTATCCAGAAGGCTGGGGTCAGTTTCGCTAACTAATAAATCCGCCAGAAATTTAATGGATTGTGGGTCATTAAGACCACCCATAGCCAGAATTGCACTTTGGCGTTGCTCATTAGTCGCCCCAGAGTTGGGAGTCAATTGTTTGACAAGTTCGAGGAATTGTTGGCTGTTGATTTGCTTGGTTGCTCGCTGGGATTGTTGAATTTGGATATAAACTTGAGTGCCGATTAAAGTTGCCAGCACAGCAGTCATACTCGTCAGGCCTACCCCGAACAAAGTCAGATTGGGATTTTGCTGTATCCGCCGCCACAAATTAGGTGACTGGCTGGTTTGATCTGCCGCTAATTCTTCTCCCTCTTGCCATTCTGCTTCTTCATTACCGTCAGCAGACTGAGCTTGTTTGTTGCTAGCTAAGATTGCATCGATTGTATAAGTACCTGCGAGTCGATCGTGGAGTGCGCGACGCCCTTGACGTGACGGTAAGCCAATCCCTTCACCCACAATCATTAATAAAGACAAAAATGTGAATAATCCTAAATTGGGAAAAGCAAAGCTGTAGCGCCACAGTAGATAGGCAATGGAAATGGGTACAGTCCAACGTCCAACTCCTTCTCTGATCGCAACTGCCCCCAATCCGGGCGGCTTCCCTTGCTCGTTGACAACCCGCACTTTTAACCAACGTTTAGGAATTGTGCTACCAGTCTTAGCTAATAAATACAATTGCCACCAAGAGAGAGTTACAGGCGCTAACAAGGCGATTGTCCACAAAATATTAGTCGGCCATGCAACGTTACGGATGCCATAGCTCACAGGTAGAGCTAAAGGTCTGGCGATCGCTCTTTCTGTGACTACCAGCACGGGGTTAAGCGGCACTCGGTTCAGATCGCTTCTAGAATTGGCATAGACACCAATGCCGAAGGGAATCAACCCACTAGTCACCACTAGTGTGATTTCAGCCGCCCAAGCAGCAAAACGCCTACTTCCTAGCAGTAACGAATTGGCTCTTTCCGATTTTTTTGACTGACCAGATTGATTACTAGTTCTTCTGACAATTGGTGAGGTCATTGTATAATTTCCTTTGATATTATTTCTACGCCGCGATCGGCATAATTAAAATAGACTAAGCTCGTCAGCAAAAAGAAAAGCATATTGAAATAGGATTTAGGAGTTATGCAGCAGAATTTTGGAGTCTAAATGGGCTGCCCTAACAGAAATCAAATAGGCTTTATACCTAGTTTTGACACTTAGCTTGTGTACTTCAACTTCCTGGAAATCCTCTGTAAGTCAGAAGCCGTTTTTATTTCGGCTCCTGACTTTCATAACTTTGGGCAGAGTGCAAAGTAAATGCATATCAACTTATTGCTTACGTTGAAAGCTACCAGACACAAAAATTTTGTATCCAACATACACTAACACTGCCAAAAGTGCCAGACTGATTACAGATGCAACTAGTTTAAACACTGCTTGCAGTATCGCCAAGCCTACTAGCACCGTCACACCTGAAACTACCAGCTTTTTTGCTCCAGATAAGCTGTTGAACCAAATCTGAAATCGCTCCAGTTGCAAGTTGAAGCTGGCAAAAACAGACTGAGGCGTTTGTTTTTGTTCTTGTGAAACCACCCCAGGCGGGGAATTAATCTCTGCGTCTAGCTGATTGAGACGACGCTGTAAGTCTTCTTCTGGTTGAGGATTCATCAATCTTTCCTAACTCATTAGCATACTTATTCAACAATAGACTAACCAAATTCTATTTTTGGTGGTTGTCTTTGTGATTTTAGCTAATGTCTGTGGATGCAAGACCTTTCAGACATCAATTGTAGAGACGTTGCAATGCAACCTCTCTACATACACCTATCAAATCTTCACAAATAATCCTGAACTAACTAGTATTACTTTATACGGCAGCTTTTGGAACCAAGAGGAATTGCTGTCGTCTACATAGATCGGACTGTATAACAATATTGCTCTAAAAAAAATCTGGAGCATTAATTAAAATGAAGACTCTGAGGCTACTTGCAATTATTCCCACAGCTTTGGCGATAAGTTTGGCTTTCACTGAGGCTAATTTGGCACAGACACCAACAATTCAAATTGGTCGAAATTTACAACCAGATCCACTGGTTTTGAAGGGAAAGTCTGGGGGAGCTGTCAAAAGTAATTGTGGCAATATTACCACTGAACCTAGTCAAGTGATCCAAGTTACAGAGTCACTACCTTATTTGCGATTAACAGTAGAGAGTCAAGGAAAGCCGACACTCCTGATCGACGGGCCTGGAGGGCGCTTTTGTGTATTAGCAGATAGTTACTCTGGAGGTAAGTCAGAACTTTCTGGTTATTGGCAGGCAGGAAAATACTCGCTGTATGTGGGCGAACTATCCCAGCAACAGTTTACTTACAACCTCTCAATCTCACAAAAAAATAAATAATCATTAGTCATTAGCAAAGGACAAATGACTAATGACCAAAATAGACTCATGATACAAGCCCCTAAATTTATTTATGGGGATAAGAATTTTGAATGCGTGAATTTTGAATTTTGAATTCCCCGTTCGCGTAGCGTCCCGTAGGGAAGGGGTTGACTATTCTTCCAGTGATTTAGCGGGAACTTCGACAGCAGTGACATCAATTGTGCCTTCTGGTGTAAAGCGCTGAAAACGACTATTTTGCACTAACAGTAATTCCTTACAGTTAGGACATTGCAACTGAGTGTTATTTAAACCTGTAAATTCATATCCACAGACGGGACATTGATCGGCAACCAAGTTGCGTTGCAGCCACCAACGAAAGCCAAAAAAAGCCACAATAGGTGCCAACAACAGTAACCCGAAAATAATTAGCAATGAATTAACTAACCAACCCAAACCCACTGATGCTAGCAGCCAAACAACTGCCAGCAGGGTGAGCCAAGGGCGGAGATTTAAAAGATTCAATTGAAATGACTTAAAGCTCATTTTTAATAAATTTCGTCCTGCTCTCCTTCTAGGATAGCGATTTTAGTCATTGGTCATTTGTCATTTGTCATTTAGACTCAAATGGACTTTATTACTGAGGATAGCAGCATTTTGTGTAAGTGCTGTTGAAAGGCATTTAGGCCAAACAGAGCGATCGCTTGTTCTCTTAGCCATTCTCCATCACATCGCTGGTCATTCCCTTGAAGCATTTCTATACAAGCTGCTGCTACAGCATCAGGATTGCGGTGTGGGACTCGCCATCCCAGTTTACCATCTTGCAAGGGGTCAGCGGAACCATCATCGTCACCAGATAACACCGGCACTCCACAAGCCATTGCTTCTAGATAAACTATGCCAAAGCCTTCTTGCGAAGGCATAATATAGGCGTCAGCAAGGCGATAATGTTCCATTAATTCTTCTGTGGCAACGAAACCAGCAAACACGACGCGATCGCTCACACCTAAATATGCAGCAAGTTTAGCTAATCGCGGTTGGTCATCGCCGCGACCAATTACCAAATATTTCACTTCTGGGAAAACTTCAGCGATTTGTGGTAATGCCCGAATGGTGACATCTACACCCTTGTAAATATCTCCTGACCATAACCGCGCTACTGTCATTAACACTTTCGCGCCAGTTAAGCCATACTTCTGGATTAATTCTGGTTGTTTGGAGCCAGGAGTAAATTTATCCGCATCAATTGCACAAGGCATCATCTGTACCATATTTGGGTTTAGACTATTGGCAGCACAAGCGCGATCCCGGCTGTAGCGACTAATTGTCCAAATTCTCTCTGCTGATATCAGGGCACGACGTTCTTGATTTTTCAACGGTTCCCAGACTTCTTTGCCGTAAGTTAGCACGGTGTAAGAAATCCCCAAGGGCTGGCAAAGTGTTTGAATTAAAACTGCTAAGTTAATGTGACCGCAGAAAACCTGCTGCGGACGGCTCTGCAACAGACATTTCAGTAAAGCTGCTGCCATTTGCAATCTCCCCAAATAGGGAGACTGATTTTTAAAGTAATGAAATTTTAAGTTATCGTCTTCAAACGGATTTAAGCTATCAGCACTATCTCGCAGCAAAAATACTTCTGCTTTGTAGTCTTGACCCAATTCCAAATAGGCGCGGAAAATATCTTTTATATACGATTGAATACCACCTTCATGAGCAAAAATTTCTAAAAACACGAAGATATGGTTAGTTTGTTTATTAACTTTATTACCTAAATTCAGGTTTTTTGTCACTGTAGTGATTTGCATTTTAGATTATTTACACTTGCGGTAAGGGCGCGATGGCACCGCTTTGTAACCGCTCTAAATCTGTTTTTACCATTTTTTCTAAAAGTTCCTCAAAGCTTACTTGGGGTTCCCAGCCGAGGTTTCTTTTAGCTTTGCTGGGGTTAGCTACTAGTTGAAAATGCTCATCTTGTCGCAACAAGCTAGTATTTAAAACTACATACTGCTTCCAATCTAAGCCGACAGACTCAAAGGCTGTGGCAACTAAATCTCTCACACTGTGTAGTTTACCAGTGCCAATCACATATTCTTCTGGTTCATCAACTTGTAACATTAGCCACATTGCCTCTACATAATCACCTGCAAAGCCCCAATCACGTTTGGCATCCAGATTACCCATTTCTAAGGTGTCAGTTAAACCCAATTTAATTGATGCAGCTGCCAAAGAAACTTTGCGTGTGACAAACCCAGGTGCGCGTAGAGGAGACTCGTGATTATATAAAATTCCGCTACAGGCAAATAGTCCATAGCGCTGTCTATGATGCACCATCGTCCAGTGAGCGTGCATTTTAGCCGCAGCATAAGGATTTTTGGGACGAAAAGCGGTTTCTTCATCTTGAGGCGAGAGGAATACATCGCCAAACATTTCTGAACTACTAGCTTGATAAAATCTGGTAGACAAACCAACTTTTCGTACTGCTTCCAAGAGCCTAGTAGCTGTACCAGTTATTAAATCTAAAGTTCCTAATGGGTCGTTCCAGGAGTCGGGTACAAAACTGGGAGCCGCCAAATTGTAAATCTCTTGAGGACGCAGTTGTTCAACTGCGGTCAACAGTGCCGCATTATCCCTCAAGTCAACCGTAAAAATTTCTACCTGATTTGCCAGTATTCCCAGTTTTGTCAAATTAGGTTGTCGATCTGGGGGTACTAATCCGACAACTCGATAACCTCGATTGAGGAGCAAATGGCTGAGATAGTAGCCATCTTGACCAGTAATTCCGGTAATTAGGGCTGTCTTAGTCATATTTTGTCCCCTATTGTGTCTATCTCTTTAAGCACGAAATTGGCACTTGTTGGAGAACAAACATTAAGACTCTCAACACTGCTGACAAATCTTAACAAGGGAGCTAGTGTAACTCGAATGCTATTTTTACTATATTCACTAGTTCTTTTTATACAAAAATCTTATTTGGTATTTTACAAAAAAATCATAATGAATAAGCAATTTCACTGAAAAAACATATTACTCCTATTCAAATAATTTTGAAAAAGAAGTATACTTTTATCAATCAAATAACTATGTATTTCAACAGGAACTGCTCTATTTTCAAGTGAGTGGCTCAATTTTGAGCAAAGTTTTTGTTAGCTTGGTGATGACTATAGGAGAAGTTTTCTTTTCTGACTCCTAAGTAGGATCGACCTAGTAAGAGAGTGTTGTAGAGAAAACAAGTCCTCGAATTTTCTCGGTACTTCTTCCCTACACTTTGCTTATACTCACAAGCCAAAATTGACATCAGAATTATTCTTTCCTTTAGCTTTAACTATTTCACTGTGACTTTTGTGCTTCTACAGAGTACTTGACAATGAGTAGGCAATTTCTACCATCCGCACCACGTTCGTATACAACCTTGTCAGCCAACCGCCGGAGGAGAAACCATCCATACCCACCTACTTGCAGAGTACCTGGGGCTGGCTCTGCGATCGCATCAGGATTGAAAGGTTTTCCATAATCCCAAATTCTAATCTCTAGTCGGTCAATCCACAGATAAACGTTAATTTCAATGATTGTTTCTGGGGGTAAAGCATGATGAGCGTGACGAACAGCGTTGGTAAAGCCTTCTGCTAATGCTAAATTGAGGCGATCGAGTTGGGTTTTTGACCAGCCAAGTTGAGACAAGTGTTGCAGACAAAATTGCTCAAACCATTCTTGCACCTGGTTTAAGAGCCTGAGTTCGCTCTTAACCGTCAGATGGTCTTGCTGCACTATACTAAGCATTCACTGTGAGTTGAATATAAGTAAACCCAAGTTGCTAGTTATTAAATTCTGCGCTGTTGGCAAAATTTCTCTGACATAAAAAAATCTAAATTGACATATTCTATGTACCAAAATACAAAACATCAATGATTTTGGCATTGACGAGGGTTGTAACTAGCAACTTACGTTAAGTAAGTAAGAAATGTTTGTATTTGTTGACTTTTGATGATTTGAGATTTTGGAATAGCTTTTCTATCCAAAACTGCAAATCCCAGAAGCAATCTGAACTATTGAAGAAGAATACAGAATAAAGAATTCAGAATCGGCTAAACCTTAGCTATCCGCTAACAGAAGGAAATCAGTGAGGGATACACTGGGGGATTTGGCTACAGATCCAACACTATCATTGTTGACCGCTAAAAAAAGCATATTTAGTGGGGAACTTAAACCCATTTATGCAGACAGTATCTATAATACGCTATGCATAACTTGTTTTCCCGTAAGATACACGGACTCACTTTGGGTGGCGTTATCCGCTTTATCGTTCACAATTTAATTCTGTTAGCTCTCTTCGGGGCGTTTAACCCATTCTGGCTTCTGAATTCTGAATTCATTTCCTGTTAAAATTGACGCCTGTTGATTGTTTTCAAAAGCACATCTGCATCTGCTCTTGAAACTCACAGGCGTCAAAAAACTTTGTGGTGACTAATTTAGAATAGTCCCAAGGTCAAAGATTTATCCAATGGCAAAGCAGCACCAATACCTAGCCACAAGGTGACAAGGGTACCAAAGAGGAATACTGTGGTTGCGACTGGACGACGGAAGGGGTTTTGGAACTTATTCACGTTCTCAATAAAGGGAACGAGGATTAGACCTACTGGTACGGAACCCATTGCTAACACTCCTAAAAGTTTGTTAGGAAGCGATCGCAAAATTTGGAAAACTGGATACAAGTACCACTCTGGCAAAATTTCCAATGGTGTGGCGAAAGGATTTGCTGGTTCACCGGTCATTGCCGGATCTAGCACGGCTAGAGCCACAATTGCAGCGAAGGAACCCATGATCACAATTGGAAAGACGTAAAGTAAGTCATTTGGCCAAGCGGGTTCACCATAGTAGTTGTGACCCATGCCTTTAGCGAGTTTGGCTCTTAACTGAGGATCGCTCAGGTCAGGTTTTTTTTGTGTTGACATTTTGAAATGTGCTCTCCTGCTTAAGTTAAATTAAAGCATTTGTGAAAGCTATCAGCTACTAGGCAAGCAAAAGGCAGGAAACAGCGTTTCTATATCTACAGTCATCCGCCTGAAGTTTTCTATAGCTTTACGCTCCAGATACAAGTATTTGTTTTTTGGAACTTATGTGCAATTAATTTCTTGTGTTTCATAAGTTTAAAACAAACAAGCTCGATCTGAAAACTGACAAATGTTGCCTTTCGCTAATAGCTGAGATTACAAAGGCCCGGAAATGCCTTGCTTGCGGATCATCAAGAAGTGAAACAGCATGAATACTGCAATCAACCAAGGCAGTACAAATGTGTGTGCGCTGTAGTAACGAGTTAGTGTTGCTTGACCAACACTGGAACCGCCGCGCAATAGGTCGGAAATCAGAACTCCTACCACAGGAATTGCTTCTGGTACGCCGCTAACGATTTTCACAGCCCAGTAGCCAACTTGATCCCAAGGTAGAGAATAGCCGGTAACTCCGAAGGAAACGGTGATTACAGCAAGGATCACACCACTTACCCAGGTCAATTCGCGGGGCTTTTTGAAACCACCAGTGAGATAAACCCGGAAGACGTGCAAAATCATCATCAACACCATCATGCTGGCAGACCAGCGATGGATGGAGCGAATTAGCCAACCGAAGTTTACATCAGTCATGATGTACTGCACTGAGGAAAAAGCTTCAGTAACTGTTGGCCTGTAGTAGAACGTCATAGCAAATCCAGTAGCAAACTGGATGAGAAAGCAAACCAAGGTAATTCCACCCAGGCAGTAAAAGATATTGACGTGGGGAGGGACGTACTTGCTAGTAACGTCTTCGGCGAGTGCCTGAATTTCCAGGCGTTCCTCAAACCAGTCGTAAACGTTAGCCATACAATCTCAAGTTCCTAAAAGTCGGTTGCGGTTGATAAATCCCGAAGTTCTGAATCGGCAGAAGCCTTCGCTCAGACTTCTCTCCCAATTAATAATTTTGGGATTTTAGTAAAGAGGAGTTTTTTTTCTTTGCTTTTTAGCTTTGAGTGTGCTAATAGACTTCAGAAACTTTACACTCTGTAAAGATGGAATATATTGCGATCTCTTTACGCCCCTACACACAAAATGGTGGACACAAAGTAGATTTTATCCTTTGGTGAGTGGATACGATGCATCAGTTGACTGAACAACTTGATGAGAAAAATGCACCACTTCTATAAAAAAAGTAACATAATCGAGAGATAGATTTCATCAACAACAGAGGAAGTAGGCATTATCTAGGCAATTTGGGTTGAGGTGGAATTGATAATGGGGTTCATGAATAAACAAGTCTTTCGGGTTGGATTTTCATTGTTAATGGCGGTTTGCTTGGCGTTGGGTACGCTCACTCAGCCATCGCTGGCTTTGACTGGAGAACAAAAGCTGGTTTCGGAAGTTTGGCGAATTGTTAATCGTACTTATCTAGATGAGACATTTAATCATCAAAATTGGGCGGCTGTGCGGCAAAAGGTTCTGGAAAAACCACTGCCAGATTCAAATGCCAGTTATGAGGCAATTGGGAAGATGCTCAAGAGCCTCGACGATCCTTTTACCCGCTTTTTAGATCCAGAACAATACCGCAGCTTGCAGGTCAATACTTCTGGGGAACTGACTGGGGTAGGATTGCAAATTGCCTTGAATTCTGAGAATGGGAAGTTAGAAGTAGTGGCTCCCATCGCCGGTTCACCGGCGGATAAAGCGGGGATTCGACCACGCGATCGCATTCTCAAAATTGAAGGTGTTTCTACAGAAAATCTCACCCTTGATGAAGCTGCTACCAGAATGCGCGGGCCCAGTGGCAGCCTTGTGACTCTCGTAATCGAACGGGACGGAGAGGCAGAAACGGAAATTAGACTGACACGCGATCGCATTGCCCTTAACCCTGTGGTTTCAGATTTGCGTGTTTCTGCTGAGGGTACACCCATTGGCTACCTACGTCTTACACAATTTAATGCCAACGCTTCAACGGAATTGGCACACGCTATTTCTAGTCTAGAAAAAAAAGGCGCTGCTGCCTACATTCTAGATTTACGAAATAATCCTGGGGGATTATTGCAATCAGGAATTGAAATTGCTCGTCTCTGGTTAGATTCTGGCACTATTGTTTACACCGTTAACCGACAAGGTATTCAAGGTAGTTTTGAAGCCTTTGGGCCAGCTCTAACGAAAGATCCTCTGGTGATTTTGGTAAATCAAGGAACTGCCAGTGCCAGTGAGATTCTTGCTGGCGCACTCCAAGATAACGGTCGTGCCCAGTTGGTAGGCGAAACTACCTTTGGCAAGGGATTAATTCAATCCTTGTTTGAACTATCAGATGGTTCGGGTTTAGCAGTCACAATTGCTAAGTATGAAACTCCTGAACACCGAGATATTAACAAACTAGGTATTAAGCCAGATAAAGTTATTTCCCAACCAGCCATTAACCGCGAACAGATTGGTACTGAAGCGGATTTGCAATATCAAGCAGCGATGGAACTTTTGGTAAAAAACTCGGTGGTGGCTGCTGGAAAAGCGTAAAAAGTTTGGAGTTAGGAATTTGCTTTGTTCCCAGTCTCTGACTGGGAATGGCCGATTTCTAAGGTCGCAATCTTGTCAGTCCTTTTTCGTTTATGCCAACAACGGTAGCTGAATCACAAATTCAGTTCCTTCGCCAAGTTTAGAATTCACTTCGATCGCTTTGCCACGTTTTTATAGAATAATTTGGCCAGCGATGCCTGTGGCAAGCCGATGAAGCGTCTACGCCAATCCCAATCCTCCTGTAAGTAATTTGTAGAAAGTTACGCCGAGTGACAAGAGCTAAAAATTATACTGGAATTTCAATGATAAATTCTGTTCCCTTACCCAGAACTGAGTTGAAATGCAATTTTCCGTTGTGGATCTCTTCAACGATTTGACGAGCGATCGCAAGTCCTAATCCTGTGCCTTTACCGACAGCTTTTGTCGTAAATAAATGGTCAAACATTTTTTGTTTTACTTCTTCCTCGATCCCCTTACCATTATCAGCGATTGTAATTTTAACTAAATTATTTTCTACTGTAGTGGTAATTTTAATGCAGTTTGGATTTGCTTTAATTTCGTCAAAACTTCGATCGATATTCGATTCCTCCAAGGCATCAATAGCATTTGCTAGTAGATTCATAAACACTTGATTTAGTTGTCCAGGGAAACACTCAATTTGAGGTAAAGTGGCGTATTCAGTTATCACTTCAGTTGCTGGACGTTGATCGTTAGCCTTGAGACGATGTTTCAAAATTAAAATCGTGCTGTCGATGCCTTGGTGAATATTAAATGGTACTTTATAATCTTTATCGGCACGCGAGAAAGTTCGTAAACTGGTGCTAATATTTTTCAGGCGATCGCACGCCATCGACATGGCATCAATCATCTTGGGTATGTCTTCTAAGCTATAATCCAAGTCGATTTCTTCGGCATGGTCTTTGATTTCATCACTTGCATTGGGCAAAATTGATTGATACAGTTTTAAGTGTTCAACAACATCAGCGATAGTAGGTTTAGCTTGTTTGAGACTGGCAGCAATAAAACCGAGAGGATTATTCATTTCGTGAGCGACACCAGCAACTAAGTTGCCTAGTGCTGACATTTTTTCACTTTGCACCATTTGCAATTGGGCGTTTTGCAAATCGGTTAGCGCTTGTTCTAAGTCAAGTGATTTTTGCTGCAAGGCAAGTTCAGCAAGTTTGCGTTCGGCTTCAAGCCGCGCCCTTTCGCTAATATCTCGCATCACAACTACTGCACCGAGTTTGTTACCCGAAGCATCGAAGATTGCTTGTCCACTAGCTAACAAAATTCTCCTAGAGCTATGCTTCGGCGCAATTACCATTTCGGCATTTTCGACGATTTCTCCTTGCAAGGCGCGAAATAAAGGAATTTCCGTGGTTGATAGAGGTGTTTGACCATCAGGTTGATAGAGATCGAAGTGTTCTGCCCATTGTTTTGGTGGTAATGATTCTACTGGTAGACCATGAAATTCACAAGTTGCTTTGTTAAATAGAGTCAATTTGCCACTTGCATCGCAAACAACAATTCCATCGGTAATATTGTGAATGATGGCATTCAAAAACTCTCGTTCTTTGGCTAGAGAAACTTCAGCCTCTTTGCCATTGCTAATATCAATCACCACCCCATCCCAGATGATTGCCCCATCGGCTTGTAGCTCTGGTCGAGCCGCAGATTGAATCCATTTCACGGTTCCTGAAGGCAGGATAATCCGCCATTCTTCCTCAAATGGTGTAAGATTTTGAGCTGAGTAGGCGATCGCTTCGGCAATAGCTGGGCGATCGTCAGGATGATTCATGGCGTAAAGGCTATGCGTCCCTGCCATCACCAATTCTGGCTCTAATCCATATAACTCGAAACAGCCAGAGCTAACATAGGGTGTTGAAGTTGAACCGTCTACCGCCAGACGGAATTGGTACACCATCCCAGGAATATTATTTGCCAAATTTTGGAAGCGGATTTCACTAGCCTGCAATTTGATTAGAGATTGTGCCAACTGTTGAGCATAGTTTTGAGAATTTTCGTAAATTCGGGCATTTTCCAAAGAAATTGCGGCTTGGGCACAAAGTAAGTTCAGCAGTTCAACGCGATCGCTTGTAAAGGCTCCGGTTGCTGAGTTATTTTCCAGGTACAATATGCCCAACAACTTACCCTGATTCAAAATCGGGCTGCACAAGATACTCTTGGGTTGCTGTTGCTGAATATACGGGTCATTGATTAATTGCGGATGCACCGTAGCATCAATAATTACTGCTGCTTGTAAGTTGCGTTTGACGTTATTAATTAAGCCAACTGGTACATCAACTGAGTCTTCAACAGGCTGTGGGTTGAATAACATCGGGTAAAAATCAACTCTGGCAGCCTGGTTCTGTAGACTGCTCAGGGAAAGCTGTGCTAAAGCCTGAACTAGCAACCGATCTGACTGCAAAAGTATGAATACACATTTATCAGCTCCAGCATTTTCAATGACGATATGCAGCAAAGCTGAAAGCAGTTTTTCGAGTTCGATTTCCCTAGAAAGAGTTTGGGAAGCTTTGAGAATGGTAGCTAAATCTAAAGCAATAGAGACGCTGTTACTATTGGAAGTGGCGGAACTGGTGGAGGTGACACTCCCCAATGTGAAGATAGTTTCGTTGGTTGAGAGGGGAGAACGGGTTTGCTCTAAAATGGGGGCGAGGAGTTGGGGATAGCGTCGTTCCAAATCGGCGACTTTGGCTTTAGCGCCCCAACGAGCATAGCCATAGTAGGCTTGGGTCATATATGACTGAGCAATTCCCTCTTTGTGCCAATTGAGGTAGAATTTAGCTGCCAGTTCATTGGCAATTGCTTCTTCTTGGATGTAGCCATGTTCTTTGGCTAAAGTTATGGCGCGATCGTACAAATCTATTGCCTCTGATTTCTGCCCTAAGGCTCGGTATCGGTCGGCTTCAACTAAATAAAATTTGTGCAGGTAATTTTCTGGAGCATGGTCAGCCCACTTTTTCATTTTTTCCTGATTTTTAGCTACCCGTTGCAGAATGTTTTGCTGTTGTGCCTCACAAACCTGAGAATAGATTGCCAGATGCGCTAGAGAATCATAAGTGTAGCAGAGCGGAACTATGAATAAGCCTGTAGCACCACCTATATAGTTTTCAGCAGCGATCGCCGCTGATACCGCCAACTCAAACTTGCCAAACATATAACACAGACCAAGTTGGTTGGCATAGAAATAATACAGCGCAGTCTGATCGCCCGATCGCTGGAGAACTGGCACAATTTCCTCTCGATTAAAGGCATTTCCAGTTAGCTGCCAAGGTTCAGCAGAATCGCCAAGCATATTCAAAATTGGTTGCTGAAAAACGGTCAGATGGCTGGTAAGACCTTCTTGGTTGAGCTGTCCAAGCTGATCTCGGAAAGCAGCGCTCTCTCGGTTGAGATCGCTTAATTCTTTGCCCAGAAACCAACAATATGAGATGTAAATGAATCCGCAAATAGCAGCCGACTCTAAATCTCCCGTTTCCAATCCAACTTCGTAGCCTTCCCGGAGAAACGCTAAGGAGTTCTTGAGCGGTTCTTTCCAATGCCACACGCAACAGTAAATTCCGACATAGACTCTAGATTTCAGTTCTTTGGCATTGAAATGTTCGAGCAACAAGTGTGCTAGTTGTGCAAACTCATAGCCAGAGTCAATCTCTCCTGTCATCCCACAAAGTATCATTCCATAGTAGCCATAGCCAATTGCCGAAAATGAGCTATTGCCATATTGAACTGATAAATTGACCTGTTCGACGACAATAAACGGTAACAGCGCTGGAGTGACAACAAAAGCAGCAGAAGTGACAGCAGCAAGAATCCGTACAACTGCTAACTTGTTAGGATCTGTCATTTGGGGCAAATTGATTAAATCCAGCGGTTGCCTTCCAGCCAAAATGGATTTAGTCGTCTCGAATGCTTTGGCAATATCTGATTGACTGGGTTGCTTTGGAAGGCTGTTTCCTAGACGCTCTACAATCTTGAGGGCAATCTCCACTGCTTCTATAAATTGATGTTGGGCTTGAGCAGCTTGAATTTGAACTTCATAGACCTTGACCGTATCCAACAGATTTCTAGAGTGTTCGATTATGACTGCGGCTAATTGTGTCATCTGTTCAAAGTTGCCGCTCAGGTAAGCGGCTTCAGTGGCAGCTTCATAGAGGGCTAAGGTTAACTCATACTGCGTTTGCCACATATCTTCAGCTAACAAGGCGATGCCTGTAGTGCAATATTCAGATGCGGCTGTATAGGCAGTTGTGGCTCTGGCTTTTTGTCCAGCTTTCAGATTGAGTTGGGCGAGTTCTATTTGCTTAGATAGATCGACAATTAGGGATTTGCCGATATTAAGTTGGTTAACGATTTCAAATAATTTTTCGTCTTGTTTGGCAACAGGTGTATGAGTCAGTAATAGTTGCCCAATTTTGAGGTGAGCGATCTGTTTTTGTTCGTCTGGAATCAGGAAATAAGCAGCTTGCTGGACGCGATCGTGCAAGAATTTGTAAACCGTCATTTGTCCTTTGTCATTTGTCATTTGCAAATGACCAATCGCCAATGAGGAATCTTGATAAAACTTGTAAATTTCATTGGTAGGAATGATAAATCCTTCTTGCAATGCTTTCCACAAGTCTGAAGCGGTTTCTGCTTGCGATTTTTCATAAACGATCGCTAACGTCGCCAAATCGAACTGATTGCCGATACAGGCTGCCAGTTTCAGAACATCTTGAGTGATGTTGGGCAATTTTTGAAGTTGTTGTGCCATAAATTCCACCACATCATCAGTTAGAGCAAGCGATCGCACTTGCGCTACATCACACTGCCAAAAACCTGCCTCCCAATTAAAGGTAATCAGCCCATCCTCATGTAGCGCTTTCAAAAACTGAGTTGTGAAAAAAGGATTGCCTTTGGCTTTTTGATAAACCAACTCTGTCAACGGCAGTGCTTGTTTTGTTGCACAACTGAGCGAGTCGGCAATCAAATGGTTCACATCTGCTTGACTCAAGGGAGCTAGGCTCAAGGTTTTGACGCCAGAAGAAGTTTTTTCAATTTCATCTAGCGTCAACATCAGTGGATGAGCCGCAAACACCTCGTTGTTGCGGTATGCGCCAATAATAAATAGATGGCTGCAATCGCTCTGAGCCATCAACAACTTCAGCAAATTCAGCGATGCCGAATCAGCCCACTGCAAGTCATCGAGAAACATCACTAACGGATGCTCTCTTGTCGCAAACACCTGAATGAACTTTTGGAACAGCAGATTGAAACGGTGTTGTGCTGCACCACCGGATAGTTCAGCGATCGCAGGCTGTTTGCCGATCAGCTGCTCTAGTTCAGGAATCACCTCGATCAGGACTTGCCCATTCTCTCCAAGTGCCGCTAAAATCTTGCTCTGCCATTGCTCCAGTTGAGTATCGCTTTCCCTAAGCAACTGTGCCATCAAATCGCAAAAGGCTTGGACAAAAGCAGACAGAGGAATGTTGCGGTTGAACTGGTCGTATTTGCCCTTGATGAAGTAGCCGTTCCAGCGCACAATCGGTTTATGCACTTCATTGACGACTGCGGTTTTGCCAATACCAGAAAAACCTGCCACTAGCATCAGTTGAGAGCCACCATTGGCCACATCACCAAATGCTTCTAATAAGGTCTTTACCTCCGATTCCCGCCCATAGAGTTTTTCGGGTATGAGAAAGCGATCGCTAATATCTCGCTGTCCTAAATCAAACCAGGTGTGTTTGCCTGTTTCTTGCCACTGTTCTAAGCAGGTAACAAGGTCATGTTTAAGTCCTAGCGCACTTTGATAGCGGTCTTCGGCGTTCTTCGCCATTAGTTTGCGGACAATTTCGCCCAGCATCAAGGGCAATTTGGGGTTGAAATCGCACAAGCTAGGTGGAAGTTTCGCAATGTGGTAATGCACCAACTCCATCGGTTCATAGGACTCAAAGGGCAATTTTCCACTCAGTAATTCAAAGAAAGTCACACCTAAAGAATAGAAGTCACTGCGGTAGTCAATGCCTCTGTTCATCCGTCCGGTTTGCTCTGGCGACAGATAGGCTAACGTTCCCTCTAGTCCATTGAGGCTCTGAAGTTCCTGGGTTTCTCGTGGTAAGAGCGAGGCAATACTAAAGTCAATCAGCTTGATTTGGTTCGTGTCAGGGTGAATCAAGATGTTGGCTGGCTTGATGTCTTTGTGAATGACGCGCTGTTGATGTAACTGGTGTAAAGTGTTTAGTAGTTGCAGAGCAATGGGTAAGAATTGCTCTAATGTCAGTGTTTTTCCTTGAGTAAATTGCCGCAGGGAAACACCACCAAAGTCTTCCATGACTAGGGCATAGCCATTATGATGGGCTTCTAGGCTGTAGGGTTTGATAATGCCGGGAATATCTAGGTTTTTAGCGATCGCATATTGGTTGCGAAACTGGACTAATTCGCTAAAAGTTGGGTATTTTCGTTTTAAGAGTTTGATGACAACTGGTAGGCGATGCCTGCGGCTGGCTGCGCCTACGCATTCTCGAATTGCCCGATACACTTGAGTACGAGAACCTGAATAAAGCTGCTCGATGATTTGGCAGCCGGCAATCCTTAAAGTTCCATCAACTTTTGCGCTCATAAACTTTTACGAAAATCTCTTTATACTAGTGTTATAATTCCCGCTACCATAAATTGGGTAACAACCATTAGAAAAGTTACATTGGTATAGGGCACTGGAGCCAAAAAGTAGGAATGCAAACACCTTTATATCGATGTGGAGAACGCATTTTGATGATTTCCCAAAGTAGTATCAGAACTCCGTCAAAGAGTTTTTGACCTGACAAACAAAGGCATGAGGCAACATGAAAAAAGTATTAAGAAACTTCCAAATAAAAATATCTCAAAACTGACGCAAAAATTCTCTCTTCTTCTCTTTTTGTGTTCTCTGCGCTTGGAGTGGTAGCCTGCGGCTTCGCCTTTGGCGTTTTCGTAGAGTAGCCGCTTTTCTACGAACGCGAACAGCGTGTCGCAGACAGACACTTTGCGTAGCTTGCTTCTTTGTAGGAGTATGCGTCTGCGTTTATTTGGATAATTTATTTCTTGGAAATCTCTAATTTAGTTTGTGAGTGGCAGTATCTAACGCGCGATCGCATTTTTCAGTAACTATGTGCTACTCCCATAAATCATATTGACTGCGCTATTTTCGTCTGGTTTAAACTCAAAGATTTAGCTTATAAAACTGGTTAAACAATTTATCAAATTATTTATCTTTGCAATTAAAAGTCAAGACGTTATCATGTTTATCGCCTAGTTGTTTGGCGCGCACAACATAGCCGCGCCATTGCTTGTGACACTTGCGTAAGTCCTGTTAAAAATCAAATAGATTTCCTAATTTTTACTATTTTAATTTAGATTTAATTTGGTGGTAATTCTAAACTCATTTCACCCAACAATCCCTTACGAAAATCTGTTAAAAGTTGCCTTGCTGCTCGCTCTACATCACCTTTGTAACGATGCTCTGCCAAGGCGTGTAAATAGGTATCTCCGGTGTCTGATGTTGAATCGAGTTGGTAACGAGATTGTAATGGTTTTTTTGGTAATAAATCTCCTGCTACAGCTTCTAAATAGTTGAGTAAATCCACTAAGGCTGCTGCTACTAACTGGTTATCGTAAGATGCTTCACCGATATCATCACAAATAGCTAATTTCAAGGCTGCGTCTTGGTCTTCTAATCTTAAAGGGATGACACCAGGAGCATCAAGCAATTCTAAATGTTCGGAAATTCGCACCCAGCGTAGTTGGCGAGTTACCCCAGGACGAGCTGCACTTTCCACAACTCGCTTTCCCAACAGGCGGTTAATCAAAGCTGATTTACCGACATTGGGAAAACCAATCACCACAGCTCGCACTGGACGGGGTAACATCCCGCGATCGCTTCTTCTTTGATTGAGTTCTACCCCAGCAGCTTGCGCTGCCCGCGCTACTTCTGCTATACCTTTACCATGTTGAGCGTTGGTAAAATAAGGGACTTCTCCTTGACGTTTAAACCAATCGATCCACAGCGATCGCATTTGTGGTGTAATCATATCTACTCGGTTAAGTATCAACACCCGTTTTTTACCTTCTACCCACTCACCTATTTGGGGATGGTGAGTTGCTAAGGGAATCCGAGCATCTCGTACCTCAAACACCACATCTACACGCTTTAGCTGTTCTTTGAGCTTCTTTTCAGCTTTCGCAATGTGACCTGGATACCATTGAATCAGGTTTAATTTATAGTTTTGAGTTATAGCCATTTTTTTATTTGTCCTTTGTTATTTGTCCTTTGTCATTAGTCATTTGTCGTTTGCAAATGACTAATGATTTTCTATAGCAGCTTGATGTAAAATCAGACGATTGCCATCAGGGTCATAAGCATATATTTCTCTGCCGTGAGAAGCAATGGAAATGTCTCCTGGTGGAGGATAGCCCAAAGCAGTGAGGTGAGCGATCGCATCTTCTAAGTTACTTACTTCTAAACACAAACTTATCTTACTTTTGGCAATCGCTTCAAATTCCGACTCATTTGTGTTCTTTGGTTTAAAAATACCTAATCGCATACTAACTAAATTAAACTCAGCATAGACTTTTGGAATCAAAATAACTGGCTTTTGCTCCAGAAATCTAGTATAGAAATTCACTAACTCCTCACAATTAACAGATGCTATAGTAACAAATGCATTAGTGTACTGGAAAACCATATAATCAGTCTATCTATGCAAAAATCTGCTGTAAATTTAAAATAAAACCAGGGAGAACATCTTCACCCGATAAACTTGTGGGAGATTGTAAAACTTCAGGTACCAGATTTGGGCGATAAATTATTACTTGTTTCTCTTTAGGATTAATTAACCAACCGAGTTGTAAGCCATTTGCTAAATATTCTGTCATTTTGGTTTTAGTATCTTCTACATCATCAGTTTCAGAGACTAATTCCACTGCAAAATCAGGACACAAAGGAATAAATTTCTTTCTTTGTTCTGGGGTAAGAGCTTCCCATCTTTGTATCCTTATCCAAGAAGCATCAGGTGAACGAGTTGCCCCATTTGGCAGTTTAAACCCAGTAGAAGAATCAAAAGCTTTTCCGAGCTTATTTTGATTGCTCCAAAACCATATCTGACCTAATAAATCAAAATTACGGTTTCCCGTTTCTCCCCCAGTGGGTGACATGATAATTAATTCCCCTTCAGCAGTTAACTCTAGTCGTAATTCTTTATTCACAGCGACAATTTGTGCAAATTCCTCATCAGTAAATTGCAGATTAGCAGGTAATTGTAAGGTTAAAGCAGTCATAATTAATTGCGCTCCACAAAAATCCTAGTTGCATCAAACCCATGTGCTACTAATCGGGAAGATTTAGCCTCTACCTCTACTTTAAGAATTTCTCCAACAAATGCCCTGTTGTTTGATTTTTTAAAACAATTTTGAGGTAGGTAATTGGGGTGAGAGACTAATGGCACTAAGAAAAGATACAGCCCTTGCTCTGACTGGTTAAGAGCCTCTAGGCAGGAAACCCATTCTGGAAGGGCTACCGCCTCCAGTAGTTTGACAAGAGGCAGAGCCTCTTTTAAAAGATTCCCAGCCTCCAGGCTAGGAACAAGACGATACAAGCCTTTGGGCTTTTCTTAGTGCCATTCGGGTGAGAGACTGAATGAGAAAACAAAACCTGTAGTGTAGCGTTATATCAATCACCACATACGTACAGTAATTTTTGTATTCCAGACTATCCATTCCGATTCTGTCTCATAGGATAAATTAGGTTTATCCTATGAGAGAAAATAAGCTCTCGATTTTGTGGTTAGTCTGTAAAGGTAACGAGCGCGGAGGGATTTGAACCCCCGACCCACAGAACCGGAATCTGTTGCTCTATCCACTGAGCCACGCGCCCTCATTCTTCAATATTATAGCACGTCTGCAATCAAATTCGCAGCTTTAAAGATAATTAGCTGGGTCTACGGGTGTACCATTGCGACGAACTTCAAAGTGGAGGTGAGGGCCAGTTGAGAAACCTGTGGAACCGACAGATGCGATCGCTTGTCCGCGTTCAACTGCTTGTCCTTCAGAAACATACAACTCGCTGGTATGACCGTAGAGTGTAGTCATGCCATTGCCGTGGTCGATAATTACTGCTCTACCATAACCACCATACCAGCCAGCAAAAATTACTGTTCCAGAATCGGCTGCCCGAATTTTACTACCATAGCTGGCGGCAAAATCTAACCCGGCATGAAAGCGACGATAGCCAAGAATTGGGTGTATCCGCCAGCCGAAAGGACTGCTAGTAGGAGCATCGCTAGGATATGCCATTACACCAGTTCCCCGAATGATGATACCTGTTCGGCTGTTGGTTTTTTCTTGGGCTTCTGCTACCTTTTGTTGAATCAAAACTTCCAGATTTTTGGATTCTCTTTCTAGCTGATTTTGTGCAGCTTCTAAGGCGAGGCGATCGCTATTCAGGCGTTGAATTAATTCTGATTGCGATTGCGCCTGGGTTTGATAATCAGCTTTTTGTGCCAACAGTTGCTCGCGAATTAAGCCAATTTCGTTTTTTTGCTGTTCTACTTCCGTTTTTTGTTTATCAATCGAGTTTGCTTGGGTGTTGAGTTTTACCAAAATTTTCTGATCTGCTTGAAACACTAACTTCAACTGATGACGACGGCTGAAAAAGTCGCTGATATTTTCACTTTCGAGCAAAACTGCCCATCCCGCAAAAGCAGGCGATCGCTGGAGATAACGCAATCGTGCTACTGTTGCGATTTGCTGCTCCTGATACGAACGTTCTGCCACATCTAAATCAGCTTCTAACTGCTGGAGGCGTTGGCTAGCAAGTTGTAATCGTGATTCGCTCTCTAGAAGATAGCTATCTGTAGTTTGCAGATTTTGCTTTAAACCAGTGAGGTGTTTCTGGGCCTCTTGTTGGAGATTAGTTAAGCGATCGCGCTCTCCAACTACACCCTGACGCTGCTGGTTCATTTGTTGCTGCTGTTGTCGCAGAGTATCAATAGACTCTGTAGACGTTGCGTCGGCTGGAATTAATGCTAAACATATCCACAAAATACAGCAAAATGCAATAGATAAACAGCAATAAATCTGCTTTTTTTCTAGAAATCGCCCTCTCATAGTGCGAACCTAACTAAAACGATGCTTTCAAACACTATGAGGATTATTCCCAAAATCTGATTCACTCACTCCAACGCATTATTAAATTGGCCTGCCAAGTTGTAACACAAGGATTCTAAGTATGTCAGCATTGAGCAGGTTTATTAGCGGGTGAGATGTATGAACGCACGCATAGCAATTCTTTTAATTACCTTAGTTTTTCCAGGTTTGGCGGTGGTGGGAGTATCGTTGTATTGGTTTAATCTCGATTATGCAGCACTGATCAAAGCTGAAAACTATGTGGAAAACGTGGTAGAGGTCGGAGGAATAGTAAATGATAGACAGTTAGAGTATGCCTATCATCGCACCTACATTCATCGCATTAACGTATTTGCCGATGGTACCTGGGGATTGCTAGGAGGTGTAATTACAGCGCTAGGCATACACGGATTAGTCACTATTAAAAAATAGATAGAGGTGGGGAGATGGGGAAATGGGGGGACAAGGGGGATAATCAATGCCCAATGCCCATTAATTACAATTAGCTTTCCAATTTGCCAAATCAGCTAAAGAGCGATCGCGGTAACGTCCATAACGCTCTGGTTTACTTTTGATTTTCATTCCTAAATCGGGAAAAATCCCAAAGTTAGGCGGCATTGGTTGGAAATGCTTCGGCGAAGCGGAACTAATAAATTCTAATAACGCACCGATCATTGTTGTTGGTGGTAAAATCAAAGCTTCTTTACCCAAGGCTAATCGCGCTGCATTAATTCCTGCCAAGCAACCACCCGCAGCCGCAGCAGTATAACCTTCAGTACCAATCAATTGTCCAGCTGCTAACAATGTCGGACGCTCTTTAAATTGCAAGGTAGGATGCATTAACTGAGGAGCATTAATAAAAGTGTTGCGGTGCATCACTCCCAGCCTGACAAACTCTGCTTTTTCTAAACTGGGAATTAATTGAAATATGCGCTTTTGTTCGCCCCAACGCAGATTAGTTTGAAATCCTACCATGTTCCATAGTTGACCAGCTTTATCTTCTTGTCGTAACTGCACCACAGCATAAGGGCGTTCTCCTGTGCGAGTATCTGACAATCCCACTGGCTTTAGGGGGCCGTAACGCATGGTATCTTCCCCGCGCTGTGCTAGTTCTTCTATGGGCAAACAGGCTTCAAAAAATTTCGCTGTTTCTCGTTCAAAACCCTTGAGTTCTGTTTGTTCAGCTTTACAGAGTTCTTCTCGAAAGTGCAAGTACTGCTCTTTATTCATTGGGCAGTTGAGATAAGCGGCTTCACCTTTGTCATAACGTGATGCCATAAAAGCAATGTCACGATTAATCGATTCTCCGACGATAATCGGACTGGCTGCATCAAAAAAGCTGAGGTATTCCATCCCCGTAAAGCGGCGCAAATCTTCTGCTAAATCGGGACTAGTTAAAGGCCCGGTTGCTAAAACCACAATCCCTTCAGGAATCGCAGACACTTCACCCCGACGGAATTCAACTAAAGGATGACTCGCTAAAGTTTCTGTTAAATCTTGGCCAAATTGTCCCCTGTCTACGGCTAGCGCCCCACCAGCCGGTACGGCGTGTTCATCAGCTTTTGATATGACAATCGAACCGAGTTGGCGTAACTCTTCGTGCAATAATCCCGCCGCGCGATCGCTTGCCATTGCCCCAAAGGAATTACTACACACTAATTCTGCTAAATGTTCTGTATGATGAGCCGGACTAAATCGCTTTGGACGCATTTCATGCAGAATTACTGGCACTCCAGCTTGCGCTATTTGCCAAGCTGCTTCTGTCCCAGCTAGTCCACCTCCAATTACTTGTATCGGTTGTGTTTCCATAGTTAAATTTTAATTCCTATATTATAAGTATCCATCAGCATTACAGAAGTAAAATTAAATCAAAAGTGATGTTAAACCACAACAAGTGCAAATAAAGTATTGGGCCAATTGTAACGTTGAGACTACACTTTCAAGGTTTTTTACAATCGTTTTTGCCATAATATGAAAAGCCACCGACAGCGTTGGGCTAAACATTTTTCAACTGGCACACTGCCAAAAAGCGCGATCGCGTCCTCAGAGGATGTTTTAAAAGTATTTTTGGTAACTTCTAGACTTCTGAAACCTAACCCCCCTAGCCCCCCTTCCCTACAAGGGAATGGGGGTTTTAAAGCCTCTCTCCGTTTCGGGGAGAGGTTTGGAGAGGGGTCTATGGTATACTTTACGACTTTTCAAACAACCTCTCAGCCCTTGCCTTATTACATTAATCCAAAAAGTAGCAAAATTAGTTATAAAAGTAGGTTTTTTCGATATCAACCCTTGATTTTTGCTTTTTTGAAATGATACATTAAGTATGCATTCAATAATTAGCTAACAATGCGTAATTCGGATGTGATTTATGACTAAAAACAAAATTAAAAATAACGTCGATTTAAATCAAGCTCCAGTTATGTTTATTGAGGAAGTAACAGATGATGAGGAATTGAAAAGTGTATACGGTGGCGAAACGCCTCCTGATTCAGTACTAAACAGTAGGATTAATTCTGCTCTTGTTAATCGCGGTATTGTATTGCCTAACGATCCTAACAACCCAAATACATTAACAGAAGACGTGTTGTCTGCTTTCAAAGAAGTTTCGGGTAATGAGACGTAAGTCTCTAGGCAGAAATAAATTACAAGTTTGTAGTCAGGACTTTAGTCCTGATAATCCTTACTCTGAGCGATAAATCGCTCACTACAAACTAGGAGTTTATTTTATATTATGTCTACCTACTTAGGAGATACAAACGATTTCCATTAACTATAGCGATATGCAATACTGGGGCGTGTTTGAAAACACGCTCTCTTCTCAAAAATAGACTAATATAAGTAATTCTGGAATTATACAAATGGCTTATTAAAATCATTTGATATTGTAATCAAATCTTTGGCACTACCAAATAACAGCAGTTTTCACTCCTTCCATGCTTGGGCGTGCGTTCAACTTTGGCAACAGATAATAGACTTCTTGGCATTGTGGGGAAAAGGGTAAAGGTATGGAATTTTCCCAAACCCAGTAACCTTTCTCCAATATCTTGGCATTTGTTACTTTTGCGAGATGTCTAATCAACCCAACAGATGAATAAACACAAGCTTGTCTGAAAGAAAAGCGATCGCTATCCCCAAAAAAAATTAACATTAACCTTAGAAGTGTTAATTTTTCATCACATAAACTCATGGGTTACTACATCGCTCCCCGCTTTTTGGACAAACTTGCTGTCCACATTACCAAAAACTTCCTGAAGCTTCCTGGCGTGCGAGTTCCCGTGATACTGGGTATTCATGGACGCAAAGGAGAAGGTAAAACATTTCAATGTCAATTAGTCTTCGAGAAAATGGGTATCGAAGTCACTAACATATCTGGTGGCGAATTGGAAAGTCCAGATGCGGGAGATCCAGCGCGGTTGATTCGGTTGCGCTATCGGGAAACAGCAGAACTGATCAAAGTACGCGGCAAAATGTGCGTACTGATGATTAACGATTTAGATGCTGGTGCAGGACGCTTTGATGAAGGGACTCAATATACTGTAAACACGCAGTTGGTGAATGCCACACTGATGAATATTGCTGATAATCCCACAGATGTGCAGTTGCCGGGAAGCTATGATTCCACACCTTTACATCGTGTGCCGATTATTGTCACAGGTAATGATTTTTCCACCCTCTATGCACCGTTAATTCGGGATGGACGGATGGAGAAATTCTACTGGGAACCAAATAGAGACGATAAAGTGGGAATTGTCAAGGGGATTTTTGAACAGGATGGACTGTCACAGAAGGAAGTTGAACAGCTAGTTGATACTTTTGTCAATCAGTCCATTGACTTTTTTAGCGCTTTGCGATCGCGCATTTATGACGAACAAATCCGCAACTACATTCATAAAGTAGGTTTTGAGCAGATATCCTTGAGTGTGGTTAACAGCGCTAAAGGCCCACCAGAATTTCAAAAGCCAGATTTCAGGCTGTCTCACTTAATCGAGTCTGGAAACTTCCTGGTTGGCGAACAAAAACGGGTAGAAAATTCCCATTTGGTTGATGATTACAATCGTCTCAATCGAGGTAGAAATTCTCAATCCACACCACCTGCTGTTGTAACACCAATTAAACCAATTAGTCAGCCGTTAAATAGCCCAACCCAAGAAGTAAAAACAAATGGATTTCAGAAACAGGAAGCATCCAGTCCACATTTGACTCTAGATACACAAGCTCAAATTAGGGAATTATTGGCTCAAGGTTACAAAATTAGTATTGAACACGTAGATGAGCGCCGCTTCCGCACAGGTTCTTGGCAAACTTGTGTTCATAGCCACATTGATGCTGAGACTGATGCCATCTCAAATTTGGAGGCAACTCTGGCAGAATATAGCGGTGAGTATGTGCGCTTAGTAGGTATCGATCCCAAAGCCAAGCGGCGGGTGGTGGAGACAATTATTCAGCGTCCAAATGGGAACAATTAGGAACAGATGCAGCAAAATCTGGGTGTTTAACGACCAAACTCACCGGACGCAGACAACCTTGGCAACTCAACCGACCAACTTGTGGCGTTCCGGTGCAGCAACTTGTTAGGCGACGCTTTGATAGTGCACCTAGCGAGAACATTGTCGGGCATTTCTACACAGCCGCACGCTGCGCGTACAAAAAGCATCCAGCAATCATTTCTAGTAGGGACTCGAGGCAGGTTCTCCCGCACCGTTAGTCCAAATGTCGTCTGGCAGCGATCGGTCACGGTGACAAACCCGATCGTGGTCAGGATACGTGATTGTGTCTACTTCCGCTCGAGTGCCGACTATCAGGCATTGCGTTGCCTTGGAGCTACGATTCTCGAGAAAGTGGCCTATCGGCACTCCTGCTTGAAAAGTTGCGGCGTCGCCAGGACGTAGTACAGTCTTTGCGTCTCCTTCGATGAGCACGATCTCGCCTTCGAGGACATAGACCATTTCATCCTCAGCACTATGCCAATGTTTGATTGACGAACGAGAGCCAGGCTGCAAGACTTCGATAAACGCGCCGAACTGGGTAAGTCCTCCTGCTTCGCTGATCCAGAGCATACGATTTGGTTTATGCGCGGCGTGAGAGGGGCTTTCCTCCACGATGAGACTATCAGGAGTGATAACAGTCATGTTGGTACCTCTGGGAATTCTGGAGCAATAGCTATTCCATTGTGTCTAGGGCACGAATCGACGCAAAACTTCGTTCGTGTCCCTAAATGAAGCGTTACTTTCAATTCGGTTAAGGCAAGAGACGCGATGAATCGCTGTTTCTACAAAGTCAATTTTAAATCATTTGCGAACAACAAGAAAACCTTAAATCCATAAGAAGTTGGGGATTTAAGGTTGTAAATTCGATTCGCCAGGGTTGTTGTTAATTCTTAAACAACTGGAAACAATATGTTTCCTTAATTTGAAAGCTAAATTTTTCCTTTTACCAACAAGTACTGGCTGAAGCTGAGGTCATCGTTCTTAAATCGCTTGTAAACGTGGCTGTGTATTGATAAGGTGATAAACCAGAGCAATTCATGGAATTTGTATTAGTGCCACGAGGAGTCCACCATGACTGAGCTTTCACAGTTAAATTTGTGCCATTCCATGATAGATAATTGACAAGTAAAGAGTTAGTTTGTCCATTATCTGCCTTTTTAGAAGATAAAAATGTGGCATAATCAACCTGGCCATTAGCTGGATTAATCCGGGCTATCACTGCGACTTTTGGCCCGCCTCCATTACCATAGCTAGACAACCACCGACCACTGGCAAAACGGCTAAAATTGTTACCTGTCTGACTGCCTGTAGAAGAGTAAATGCCATATAAAACATCACTTCCATTCCAATACAATCCGTAACCTGTACCATCATCGCCTGTTGTCTCGTAATCATCACGACACCATGCTTTTATCCCATTATTAAAGCGGATAGTTATAGGGTTTTTGTTATTTGAGAATTGCTGATAACCAATGTAAATTCTTGCTGTCCCATTAGCTACTTTGGGACCATTTTTAGCTGCGATTGTCGCTTCACTATCATTGCAACTGAATGTCACAGGTTCGCCGACCGATGTATTTATAGTTTCAGCTAAAACTGGAGCAGTTTTTTGTATGAGAACTAAGTCACCTACTAAAATTACAGACAAAGAAATGCCCGCAAAATACTTGTGTAATTTGCCAGAATAAATCATGTTATGAATCTGCCGAGACAAGGAACGGAAAACACCGTATCACTATAAACTCTAATCAGTATTTAGACAAGTAAAATGGTTGAAAACACTATGCAGTAAGAGTCTCAGTATTCTAAAATATTAGATATAACTACAAAATGCCCGATTTAATATGCATGATGATGCATGATAGTAGCTGTATATAACTATTGTTTATCAAAGACCGTTAGTAAATATAAAAAATTGCAATAGGTTATGCTTTACCATAAACAATTGCAATAATTGAGAAAATAATTGTAATCAGCCAAGTGCCTTTGTTCCTTCCCTAGATCCCTTGTAAGAACATTGCTTTCCCTGCTGTTTTATGCTTTTATCCGGGCTGTATTAGGTATTTTTAGGATTTTTATCTGATGCTTCTCCACCAGCAGCTTTCAAGCGACTCAATCTGCTTTTGCGAATCCGTTCACTCTCGCGAATCCCACCCGCCATTTCATATTCGCTGCTATCTTTGCCATATTTAAAAGCAACTCCTCTGACCATCTTATCTGTAAGATTACTGAGGGTTTTCTCCATCGCATCAATTTTAGTTTTAGAAGAATCAATTACAGTTAAGGCAGTGTTATAAGCATCAAGCATGGTTCTTAACTGTTCAATTGCTTGACTCAAGTTTTGCAAATCGCAATCATCACCAAAACTCATATTTGAATCAATTGCTTTTAGTCCAGCGGATCTCAACTCAGCTTTTTCAAGAACACGGGATGTACGTTTTTTACGGGACATCAATATATTCCTTAGAGAGGTTTCTAAAGCTACTTTGGCTTACTAAAGCTGTTTTTTGGTTCAGTAAAATTAGCGATAATTAGACATCTCCGAAAACCGCCCAAGTGTCTCTGTGACTAACTTATAGGGTGCGATCGCCAGTGAGAGCAATTAGCTAGTTTCGACGAGAGAATAGGAGTTTGAGATATTTGTTGTTAATAATCCGACAAAAAAACGTGGCTATGTGCATTCATTTTCTCTCAGGTAAACGCGTATATTTCTGCTGGTAATACAAGTGCCCCAATTCGGAATCTTACTACTCCACAAATTGTCAAAATTACTTCAGCATACTTTTTAGGATTT